>JAJYCH010000565.1 GCA_021778575.1 Planctomycetota bacterium | reverse complement strand
AATGCCGCGAGATTTTCTCAGCGCAAGGTCACGCTCGCCATTCTCATGTAGGCGGGGCCTTCGGGGGTGATGGTCGAGGCGAACGTGGTGATCCCGGTGACGCTGAAGTTGCCGGCCGACCACATCTGATAATGAGCGATCAGCGGGTTCACGTCGATCTCCTGGCCCTTCTTCGACTTGACGTAGCCCAGGGTCAGATGTGGAGTAAACCGGTCGTCCTCGGGCGGATAGCCGGCGTCGGAGAGCGATTCGACGATCGCGTCGCGGAGCTGGTTCATCGTGTCCAGGCCCGGTCCGGTCACACCGACCCAGACGACCCGAGGGCGGTCCGGGTCGGGAAAGGCTCCGAGCGACTTGAGGTTCACGGTGAATCGGGCGAAATTCTTGCATCCTTCGGCGACGGCCAGACAGACCGGGTTGAGGTCGAGGTCGGGGATCTCGCCCAGGAACGCCAGGGTGACATGGAACATCTCGGGCGTGACCCAGCGGGCGTTGGGAATATCGGGAGCGATCAGCCCCTGGAGCCGACCCAGGCGTGTTTTCTGGACCTCGGGGATGGTGAAGGCGACAAAGAGTCGGCTGGTGCTGGCCATTGGCGGTTCAAACCCTGTGGGGTTGGTGTGTGGGTCGAGCTTTCGCGAGTCGGACCCGTCGGACCGTCGCCCAGATCGCCAGGATCATCCCGCCCACGAAGGCCGTGCCGTAAGCCGCGAGATGGGCACAGGCATCGGCCAGAAAGGCGCTCTGCTTTGCCTTCGGGACGTGGAACGCGAGATAACCGACCAGCCAGATCCAGTTCCGGCTGGCCGCGTAATAGCCAAGACCACCGGCCAGAAGCGAGAGAACGGCCATCGTCGCCAGCAGAATCGCGACGGGCTTGACCAGTTCCTTTGCCGACAATTTCGGCTTCTGACCGAGCCGACAGGTCAAGGCCAGGAAGATCCCCAGACCGAGGCCGACCCACCAGGTCGCGGCGAATCCCCAACCCAGGGCCAGCAGGGTCGGGGACTCGGTCGGACCGAAGATTCGCTCGTGGCCGATCGTGAAATACTCGACACAGACCCGAGCCGTCACATTGTCGTGAGCGATCCCATAAGCGATCGCCGCGAACATCCCGAGCCCGATGATCTTGCACGATTCGACCATGCTGCTCTCCTCGACTGGCTCAGGCCACGGACCCGGTCAGGAGTGATTCGATCTCGTCGGAGTGGCCGAAGTTGGTGCGATACCGCTCGACGAACTCGGCCTGGGTGTAGTAGTGATTCTGGGTTCCGGTATGCTCGATCGCATAAACGGCCGTCAAGGCCCCCAGGCGGCCGATCACCGGCCAGGAGAACCCGGCGGCCATCCCCTTGACGAACCCGGCGCGGTAGGCGTCGCCCGCTCCGGTCGGGTCGACCACGGCGGTCGGGCGGGCGGGAGGGATCTCGTACTCTTCCCCTTCGACGGTGATCAAGGCTCCGGCCTCGCCTCGGGTCATCAAGGTGATCGGCACCCGTCGACGGAGCGCGGTCTCGGTAATGGCGAGCTTCTCGGCCATCATCCCGAATTCGTAGTCGTTGCCGGTCAGGATTTTTGCCCCTGCGAACCCGGCTTCAAGCTCGGCCGCCGTCATCCGGGGGGCCTGCATTGATGGATCGTACAGATAGGGAACGCCCAGAGCCGTGCATTCGGCGGCGTAACCGGCCATCGCCGCCGGGTCATTCGGCGCGATCAGAACCAGGTCGTCGCCCGAGAGCCCCGAGTCGTTCAGCGAGAGTTCCGCCGCGTGCTTCATCGCTCCGGGATAAAACGCGGTGATCTGATTATGCTTCAGGTCGGTGTTGATGAAGCAAGACGACGTGAAGTCGCCACCGATAACCTTGATTCCCGACGTGTTCACGCCCTTGCCTTCGAGCCAGGCGCGGTACTCGGCGAAGTCCTCTCCCACCGTGCCGACGATCTCGGGCTTCTCGCCCATCAACGCCAGGTTATAAGCGATATTCGGCGCGGTACCGCCGCGCAGCTTCTTCATCGAGTCGACCAGGAACGAGACGCTCAGGATGTGCATCTTCTCGGGCAGAATGTGGTCCTGGAACTGACCAGGAAAGACCATGACATAATCGTAAGCGATCGATCCGGTGACGATGAGGCGCATGAACGGTTCTCTCAGGGATTTCTGCTGGCGGAATAAAAGAGAATGATCACGTTATGGATTAAGCTGAACTCGACCGGCTCGATTCGACCAACGCTCGCAAGGGACGAGCCACGCGACTCGATATGCTTCAATTTCTCGTAGGGTAGAGCTTGCCCTGCCGTGATTGTTCAGATGGCAGGGCAAGCCCTACCCTACGCTTTTCACGAATCGAAACGAACTCAAGACGTGCTGTGACTTTCTTACCGGAACCCCATCCGGTCCATCAAATCGCGGACCAGACTCAGGGGGAAGCCGGGCCGGGTGCTGTGCTGAAGCTGGAGGTCGTTCTTGGGTGGAACCGGTTCGATCGTGTACAGTTCCTGGGCCGAGTAGTCGAGTGCTCCGGCCCGTCCCCAGGTCCGGAGAATCTGACCGTTCTCGACGGACAGGCTGATCGACATCTTGTAGGTCGAGAACAGGTGCGAGTCGCTCGTGAAGCGGAAGTCGGGCCGGATGACCCGAGCGGCGACACCGCCGGGACGGATCTCGGGAATCTCGAACGAACCACCGTCGTAGCTGACCTTGACCGAGCGGACCATCAGGTCGGACCGGTTGGTGAAACTGACGGTGATCGCCCGGAACTGGTAGGCGATCACCTCGAAGATCGGGAAGGCGATCGCGACCAGTCCGACGAACAGAAACCGCTTGTTCCGCCGACGCCTGAGGATCTCCAGCGTCGCCGGTTCTTTCTTCGGACCGTCAGGGGCAGCCTCGGTCTTGTTCCGATCCTTGTAGCGTTCGCGAGGTTTCTTGGCCATTCGTAAGGGTCCGGCAACAGGTCAGGCGGAAGCGTCGGCCTGGAGCATTGCCAGGGTCGCCGCGATCCTGGTCCGGCACGATTCCCGACCAAGGATCACCAGGCAATCATACAGACCGGGGCCAACCCCCTGGCCGGTCGTCGCCACCCGGAGCGGGTTGACCACCTGTCCCATCGGGTGGTTGTGGCGGGTGGCGTAGTCGTGAACGGCGGTTTCGAGCGTCGCCAGGTCGTAGGGTTCGGTGGTCGCCAGAACCTGGTCAAGTTCGGTCAGGATCTGGGCCACGCCTTCTTTCTTGAGCCGCTTCTTGACCGCGTCGGGGTCGTGAGTGAGCGTCTCGGTGAAGAAGTAACGGCCGAGCGTGACGATGTCCGAGAACGTCTTGAGCCGGTCCCCCAGCGCTTCGACGACCCGGGCGACCTTGCCGCGGAATTCGGACGTGATCGGCTCGGGAACGCGCCCTTCGCGGGCCAGGAACGGCAGGGCGCCATCGACCTTGGTCTCGGTCGACAGCGTCTTCATCCACTCGCCTTGAATCCAGAACAGTTTATCCGGGTCGTGGCTGGCGGGCGCACTGTTGACCCGGTCGAGCGTGAACTTCTCGATCAGTTCGTCGCGGGTGAAGATCTCCTGGCTGGCGTCGAGACTCCAGCCCAGCCGGGCCAGGAAGTTCATCATCGCGTCGGGAAGATAACCCTTTTCGATATACTGATGGAGCAGGACGTAGATCCCTTTCTTGGCGTATTCGTCGGTCTTGCGCTTCGACATCTTCGACTTCGAGCCGACCTCGGCCACGAACGGAACGTGCGCGAACGCCGGCAGTTCGGCTCCGAGCGCCTCGAAGATCAGCAGTTGCGGGAAGGTGTTCGAGAGATGTTCCTCGGCGCGGATCACGTGGGTGATCTTCATCGCCACGTCGTCGACGACGCTGGCGAAGTTGTAGAGCGGCATCCCGTCGGGGCGAACGATCACGAAGTCGCCGATCTCGTCGGTCTTTTGCTCGACCGGGCCTTTGATCAGGTCGTGAATCACCATCGACCGGCCGAGGGGGACGCGGAACCGAAGGCCGTAGGGGCGCTTCTCGGCGTCGAACCGGGCTCGCTCCTCGTCCGAGATCGGTTTCTCGCGAAAGCGGTAGGCGACCTTGTGCGACTTCTGGGCCTCGCGGTCGGCGTCGCGCTCGGCCTGGGTGCTGTAGTCGCGATAGGCGTGAC
>JAJYCH010000564.1 GCA_021778575.1 Planctomycetota bacterium | reverse complement strand
GGGAACAGCGGTCACCGCCAGGGCCATCTCGTCGACTCCTGCGGCATCCATGATGGCCGACTCGACGCCCAGGTGCGGCACCATCTCGCCGGCGATCTTCGAGAACCGGCTCAACCTTCCGGTGATCTTGAGGAACCCGTCGGGGTCGAGGTAACCAAGGTCTCCCGAATTATACCACCCGTCGTTCAGGACCTTTCCGGTCGCGTCGGGCCGGTTCAGGTAGCCCAGCATGATCTGCGGCCCTTTGACCAGGATCATCCCCTCGGTCCCTCGGGGGAGGTCGGCCTGAGTTTCGGGGTCGATGGTCTTGATGGCCGTGCCCGGCAGCGGTCGCCCCACGGTTCCCGGGCGATTTCCGGCGAGTTTCCGACCGTCGGGCAAGGTCACGTCGAACGGGACGTTCACCGCAGCGACGGGGGACATCTCGGTTGTTCCGTAACCTTCGAGCGGTTCGAGGTGGAGTTTCTCGCGGATCTCGTCGGCGGTTCGGGGCTGAAGCTTCTCGGCACCCAGAAGGAGGTGATAGAGCGAGGCCCACTGCTCGGGCTTGCGCTGGATGTAGTGGCGGGCGAAGGTGGGCGAGGCGGCCAGGAGCGTGACCTTGTGCTTCTCGGCAAGGTCGCCGATGATCTTGGCCTCAAGCGGGTTGGTGTGATAAACAGCCTTCTTGCCCAGCAGCAGGATGGTCCAGATGTTGACGGTGAATCCGAACGAGTGGAAGAACGGCAGGATTCCCAGGCCGACGACCTCGATCGGGTCGAGTTCGAGCTGCTGGCGGACCTGATGGACATTCGACAGGACATTTCCGTGCGACAGGACCACCCCTTTCGGCTCGCCGGTCGAGCCCGAGGTGAACATCACGGTCGCCGTGGCGTCGAGATTCTCGTTCTTCAGTCCGGGCAAAAACGAACCCAATAACGACTGGGGGACCATCCTGGCCACGGTGAACGCCCAGAGCTTGTCGAGCTTGGTCACCCGGGCCGGCATGTCCTCCAGGTAAATGAGAGTCCCCTTGGGAGTGAGGTGGACCTTCTCGACGACCTTGCGCGAGGTCACCACATGCTGGATCTTGGCCTGGTCGGTGGCCGCGTCGATGACGGTCTGGCTGGCTGAGTAATTGAGGTTGATCGGGATTTTACCCAGCATCATCAGCGCGATATTGGAGATGGCCGCCGGAACGCTGGGTGGGACCATCAGGCCGACGTAAGGCTCTGGTCCCAGCTCGCGCGACAGAGCCCGACCCAGGGCCAGCGCGCGGACCAGGGCCGATCCGAAGGTCAGGCTGACCCCCGTGCTGTCGGCCATCGCCTCCTTCGAGGAGTTGGCTCTCGCCGTGTCGAGAAACGCCCGGGGGAGCGACCTCCAGGCCGCCGGTAGCGGCGTGAGGGCGACATCAGGGACGGCAAGATCGCTCCGGGATGGACTCTCGATCGTCGGCGCACTCATGACTTATCTCTCGCGATCCATCCCCGAGAACGGGGCAAGAGTGAGGGGGGATGCCTGGTTCCAGGAACGGGGCGAACCGTCCCGGGAACTCACTCACTCTACGGCAGTCGCTCCGATCCCGCAACCGAGAGAATCGGTGCGTTCCGATGCGCGGAACGTCCCTTTTCAAAGCGTCCGTTCGAGATCCTCCGAGCGCCGTCGACGGCCCGACGCTGGTTGAACGGAACCGTCGGCGCAACGGGCTTGGCGGTTCCTCGGCTCTTGCCGGTCAGCGCTGACTCTTGATCCTCGATATCAGCGGACAGGCCAGCTCGACAAATCGCCGAGCCTCGTCGGGCGTCGGTGGTTCGTGGTCGATCGTGGCGACCCGAATCTTCAAGGATCGCAGGAGAGCGACGAGCTGGGATTCCTCGGGGGAGATCCGGTGAGCTCCCACCAGGTCGAGAGTCTCGCCGACGTGAGCCCAGGCCGTCTCGATCGCCTGGCGAGGCGATTGCTCGGCCAGCTTCAAGAGCGATTGACGTTGCTTGCCACCAGAATCCACGTCCGAAAAACGCCGGATGAGCGGTTGGTTCTGGCCCGGATGCAGTTCGAGGATGACCGAATCGTCCGCCTTTGCCGACTGCGACGCCGGCGGGAGCTTCCGGGCCAGCTCCTCGGCCTGGCGAAGATCCTGGCGAAACGTCACTTCGAGATCGTGATACTTGAACCGGCCCATCCTGCCCAGCGCCTGGGTCACGTCGCGCCGAAAAATCAGAGCGATTGCCAGGGTCACCAGCGGCCAGGCCAAAGCAATCATGAGTGATAACGACCGTTCCAAGGCGACTCTCCCTTCCAAAACGAACCCAAGGTTCCTGGAAAGGGTCCTCCGTCCGAAAAGTCCATTGAAAGATCACTGGCCGAGCCTCGACCACTTGATCGGAAACAGCGGCGAACGTCGGCATCGCCCCCGTTGATAAGATCGGGGCGGTGAGGGGGCGACAAACACAGGAAATCAAGCAAAGTCTGGGGCGACGCGACTTCGGCAGGATGTCCCGAGATCGCGTCGAAGCCCCGAGGCCGGATTACTTGGCGATCTTGAGGGTGTAGTTGTCGAACTTGACCGTGGATGGTTCCGAACTGGTGTTGGTAGCGAGCACTCCGACCTTGACCGGACCGTCGGCCCAGGTGGTGTCCATCGGCTTCAGGGCTTTCCAGGACACCCCATCACCGCTGACGCTACCAACGATCTTGCTCCCGCGACGTTCGAGCCGAAGCGAGACCGGGCCGGGCGGCATGACCTGATTGTGGGTCGCCCCTCGGTGACCGGCCTCTCGCTCCTCGAACATCACCATCGTGTTCAGCTTCCCGCCCTTGCCGAGCATCGCGGTGCGGAGGATGAAGATGTAATTGTCCGAATCTTTCCAGAGCACCAGTCCGCCGGTGTTCAAGGGGTAAATCTTCTCCTTCGTGGACTTCCCGCCCGGTTTGAAGCTGCCGTCGACCTTGATCAGCGCCGTGAAGTCGGTCTCGACAGGGCGAAGGATCCGGGGGGCGTTGAACTTGCCGATATCGGCGACGAGGTCGTGCAAGGTTCCCGGGATCACAAGGGTGAGCGACTTCGATGTGGCATCCCTCTTGACGTCGCCATCGGGGTCGATCGCCATCCCCCAGCCTTCGAGTTGCTTGCCAACGGCCTCGGTCTCGCGCTTATCGGCCTTGATCGTCGTCCCCTTGGGATGGATGCCGAACGCGAACGAGCCGAGGAATCGCCCGGTCGCCTCGGGAAGATCCTGGTTTGGCTCGGAGGCCACGAGCAGCAGATAGACGGCCTTCCCCTGGAGGTACTGGCGAGCCCGGATGTTGATCACGCCGACGTCGACCTTGTTCGCCTCGATCGAGAAGTCGCGCCCGGCACAGGAGTCGAGCCGAACTTTCTTATCGGAAGTGACCTTGCCGTTGAACTTCGCGGCGTAGAAGTCGCGGATGAAGTCGAGATACTTCTCCTCGACCTGTTTGGGGATGACCACTGGGTCTTCGATCCGGACGACCAGAAAGACCCCTTCGGACGTCTCGGAGGTAATCTCGGTGAGCTTGATTTTGCCGTTCGGGCCGGTCGAGGTGGACGACTTGGTGTGGTTCGGCTTGACCGGCATCTCCACCGTGAAGTTGCCTTCCTTGGACGTCACCACCTCCCACTTCTTTTCCGTTTGCGCGGTCGCGACTAATGCCAAAAGCACGATCGATGAGGCCAACATGGTGGAGGATCTCCTCGAAATTGGTGGAGAAACGGGTCGAATCTTGCAACCAACGATTTCGATAACGACCCCAAAAGGTTGCAGGATCGACCAATCCGAATCAAAATAATCCGCCCGAAATCATCGCCTGTTACCGCTTTGATTTTCCCTTTATGATCGGGATCAGATTTGAACTCCTCGACAATTCAGCAGAACCCATTCTCAATGGCCAGCTCGAAGACGAACGCCGCGCGGATTCTCGATACGATGGGGATCGCCTACGAGTTGAAAGGCTATGAGGTTGACCCCGACAACCTGGCCGCCGAATCGGTCGCGCTCAAGATCGGGATGCCCGCCGACCAGGTCTTCAAGACCCTGGTTGCCCGGGGCGACCGTCAAGGGGTCTGCCTGGCCGTGATTCCCGGCGACGCGCAGCTCGACCTGAAAGCCCTCGCCAAGGCCACCGGCGACCGTAAAATCGAAACGGTTGCCCTCAAGGAGGTC
>JAJYCH010000563.1 GCA_021778575.1 Planctomycetota bacterium | reverse complement strand
GGCTGCCACAACGACGCCGAGACGCCGATCGACGTGAAGAACAACGGTGTTTTCTTTCTCAACAGCCGGGTTCGCAACGAGGACATCGAAGACGGCTCGTCCAACACCATCTTCATCGGCGAAAAGGTCCCCATCGAGACCGAACTCGGCTGGGCCTCGGGAACCTCGTCCACGCTCCGGAATTGCGGCTCCCGGATCAACAGCAACTTACCCTCGAAACGGGGCAAGGCCGCCCAGCCTGACGACGACCCGGCCGCTGGACCCGCCAACCCCCCCGGAAAGGCCGACGGACCGGCACCGCCGGCGCTCGTCGGTGGATTCTCGAGCAGGCACCCGGGAGGCGCGAATTTCGGCCTCGGCGACGGTAGCGTCCGGTACCTGAAGAATACGATCAGTCCCAGAGTTCTGTTGCTGCTGGGCAACCGAGCCGATGGCGACCTGCTTAGCAGCGACCAGTTCTGAACCGAGACGTCAAATCTTTTTGATTTCCGAGGCAAGGCCATGACTCGCCGACGTTACGGTTTCACCCTGATCGAGCTGATGGTCGTGATCGCGATCATCTCGATCCTGATCGCGCTGCTACTGCCCGCCGTCCAGTCGGCCCGCGAACAAGCCCGACGAACCCAGTGCGTGAACAACCTGATCCAACTGGGAATCGCGCTGGAAAGCTACGAGGCCAGCCACACGGTCCTACCACCGGGGACCGTCGACGCGACCGGACCGATCATCGAAACCCCAGCGTCTTACCAGTTTAGCTGGGTCACCCAGATTCTCCCCCAGCTCGACCAGAAGGCCGTCTACGCTCGGTTGAACTTCGATCTGGGGATCTATCACCCGGGCAACGAAACCGGCCGCAGCGTGTCGCTCAATGTCCTGCTCTGTCCATCCAGCCGGTCCGCCCTCGGTTCGACGAGCAGCTATGCGGCCTGCCATAACGATATCGAAGCCCCGATCGATACGACGAATACCGGCGTCTTCTTTCTGAACAGCCACGTCCGGAGCGAGGAGATCGAGGACGGTCTCTCGCACACGATCTTTCTCGGCGAAAAATTCGGAGCCGGTGACAGCTTCGGCTGGGCGACCGGCACCCGGACAACGCTCCGAAATACCGGGACACCGATCAACCAAACGATCATCATGGGGCCTGGCGCCACCTATATCACGGCATTCGATCGTATCAACGCACCTCCGCCGATCAGTGGTCAGCCGCTTCGCGACGACGAGATCCCTCCCGAGTCGCAACCGGTCCGGCTCAAGCCGATCCTGGTTGGTGGCTTCGGCAGTTACCACAACAACGGTGCGAATTTCCTGTTCGGTGACGGATCGGTTCGATATCTCAAGATGACGATCGACAACCACGTCTATCGCCGGCTCGGAGCGCGAAACGACGGCCAGATCGTCGGCGATGACCAGTACTGAGCTGGTCGCCCTGGATCGCCCGATCGAGAAAAAACGAGGGAAAGCCCCGCAACCCGACTTGCCGGATCGAGCGTCGCCCGTTATCTTCTTTCTTGGTAGGACATTGCCACCCGGAGCGATCGGATTCGTCCATGGCCGTCCCTGATCCGCTGCCGACCGATCTCGATCGGTCCGACAACGAGATGATGAGACGGGCGCTGGATCTGGCCCGAGAAGCTGCGGAAATCGGCGAAGTCCCGGTGGGAGCGATTGTGGTTCGCGATGGGTTGGTACTCGCAAAGGCCTATAACCTGCGAGAGTCGCTCAGTGATCCAACAGCTCACGCGGAACGAATGGCGTTGACACTGGCTGGCCAGGTTCTGGGAGATTGGCGGCTCGAAGGTTGTACGCTCTACGTCACGTTGGAGCCGTGCATCATGTGTGCGGGAGCGATCGTCCTGAGTCGGATCGATCGCATCGTCTACGGAGCCAAGGACCCCAAAGCTGGAGCTTGCCGGAGCCTGTACCGCCTGCTCGATGATCCCCGGCTCAACCACCGGGTCCGAATGAGGGCGGGAGTCCTCGCCCCAGAATCGAGCCTGCTTCTGTCTGAGTTCTTTCGAGAGAGACGTTCGCCAAGAAGTCTGCGACAGAAACAACCCCCGGAGGGGTGACTGAGTGGCCGAAAGTGCCGGTCTCGAAAACCGGTGTACCCGCAAGGGTACCGTGGGTTCGAATCCCACCTCCTCCGCTAGGCAAAGCCCTTAAAATTCAGCTTCTTTTCCGTGAGCCGCGTCTTTGACACGGCTTTCGGCGTTTCTGGGGCGAACCTGTGCTCGGGCGGCCATTACCCGAGTTGACTCTCCAGAGCGAGGGTCATGACAGTGACAGGCGTACAGAAAAATCGGATAATTCCCCTTGGATCGAATCGAACCGACCGGTTATGTTATTCGGGTGTTCAGGTAAAGTCGTCCGGCCTCGCAAGAGACCTCGGTCGGGCAACCTTGGAACCGGAGTGATGGCCGTATGGACGATTCGCCCGTCGAGCCAATCCGAAGCCTGGTAGACAAGGTCTACCGCACGGATTCCCGTCGGGTCTTTGCCACCCTGATCCGGTTGCTCGGCGATTTCAGTCTGGCTGAGGAAGCACTTCAAGAGGCCTTCGCGGCGGCGGTCGAGAACTGGCCTCGTGATGGCGTGCCCGCCAACCCGCGAGCCTGGCTGGTCTCGACCGGACGGTTCAAGGCGATCGACGCATCACGCCGGCGCGTCCGCTTTGATTCGAGCCTCGCCGAGATCGCCCGGAGGCTCGACCCGTGTCCGGATCAGCCTCCGGCCTGGGAGGCCGACGAGGTCGAGGACGACCGACTCCGGCTGATCTTCACCTGCTGCCATCCCGCCCTCACCCCCGAGACACGTGTCGCACTCACCCTGCGCGAGGTCTGTGAATTGACCACCGAGGAGATCGCCGGCGCTTTCCTGACCGCTCCGGCAACGATCGCCCAGCGAATCGTCCGCGGCAAGGCTAAGATCCGCGGGGCGAAGATTCCGTATGTGGTTCCTTCGCTTCCTGATCTGCCGGACCGGCTGGAATCGGTCCTGTCGGTCGTCTACCTGGTTTTCAACGAAGGATACTCAGCCAGTTCGGGCGAGACACTGACTCGTCCCGACCTCTCCGGCGAAGCGATCCGACTCGGCCGACTGCTCGTCGAGTTGCTGCCCGACCCGGAGGTGGTGGGCCTGCTTGCCCTGATGCTTCTGCACGAGTCGCGTCGTCCCAGCCGGACCTCGCCCGACGGCGATATGATCCTTCTGGAGGTACAGGACCGATCGCTCTGGAATCGATCTCTGATCAACGAGGGCCTCGCGCTGGTCGGTCGATCCTTCGCTTCGGGAGAGGTCGGCGTTTATTGCTTGCAGGCGGCAATCGCCGCGGTCCACGCCGAGGCACCGACCTCGGATGCGACCGACTGGAGGCAGATCGCGGCCCTTTACGACCTCCTGGCGCGTGCCGCCCCTTCGCCGGTCATCGACCTGAATCGCGCCGTGGCCGTGGCCATGCGTGATGGACCCCTGGCGGGACTGGATCTGATCGATTCAATCTTCGAGCGAGGCGACCTGGCCGGTTACCACCTGGCTCACGCGGCAAAGGCCGACCTCTGCCGCCGCCTCGGGCGTGATGACGAGGCCCGCGCGTCATACCGCCAGGCACTGGCGCTGGCGAAGCAAGAGCCGGAACGCCGTTTCCTCGAACGCCGACTCCGCGAGATGGGCTGAAACAAGGCCGTAACCGGATGGCCGACCAGGGCCACCAGAAGGATCCCTGGTGGGAATATTTCTCGGCTTGGGTCGATTTGTCTCGCCGCCGATCGACTATCCTGCGACAGGACAAAAACAGACGATCGGAGGATCAAGTCCGATGAAGTTCATGCTGCTGATCTATGGTGCGGAAGACTCCTGGACCGACGACGAACGTCGTGACTGCTATGCCGAGTCGGTCGGGCTCACCCGCGAGTTGCATGCGAAGGGGCAATACCTGGGGGCATCGCCGCTCCACCCGGTTGGCCTGGCCACGAGCGTCCGGGTCCGCGAGGGAAAACGATTCGTCGTTGATGGCCCGTTCGCGGAGACTCACGAGCAGCTTGGCGGCTACTTCCTCATTGATGCAAAGGATCTCGATGAGGCGATCGCCATCGCCGGCCGCATCCCCGGCGCCCGCAAGGGGACCGTCGAGATCCGGCCCGTTCTCGAGATCGAGGGTCGGCCGTCGAGAT
>JAJYCH010000562.1 GCA_021778575.1 Planctomycetota bacterium | reverse complement strand
AGCATCGATCCCGCGTAGAGCGTGCCGTGATGGTTGGCGTCGCGAGGCAGAATCAATCGGTGCGTCAAAGTCTCATTTGCCGGTTCGGTCGCCATGAGATTGGTCTCTCGGATCATCCTCGAACGATCGAATCAAAGCATCGGGCACCGGCCGTGAGAAGCGTAGCAATTCCCGGAGAGCCTCGCAATCCGTGGCCCGATACCATCCTGACCTCGCCATATTGCTTCCCTTTCTTCGAGCGATCGTTCACGGGAGACGGAATCAAGAAACTGGGGGTCGAATCCGCATAAGGCCTGTCAATCTGCTATATTAATTCCAGCGGTCGTATGAAAAGACTGTCCAGAAGAGAGACAGAAAATCTTCAGGTCTATTTTCCCATTTTCCGGAACCTTGTTGTTTTTTCTCGCTTTCAACGAGCCCGTTCGTTAATCTTTGGACGCAGGTTGCCCAGATGAATACGGTACTCGTGTCCAATCTGCGAAACCCTCCTTGTCAGAAAGTCGATCTGCGTCACCCCGACCGTCGTTTTTGAATCGATTTGCCAAAACGAGACAGCTTCGCGTGGTTTTCCGGCAAGTCATTCAGGGGTACGCCCGGCTCTGCTTCCCACACCAACAGATGACCCCTCCTCGGTCCTGATCGATTCGTTCCAACCCACCGCTCGATTTTACGCTGGTCGTTCTCATGTCTCCCTCCAGAATAATCACGATCGGTTACAAGTATTGAACTCAATGCAATTAACACCGATACAGTTGAGAAGTGGACATGTCGGCATGCTTAACAGCAACAGAGAGGATGGTTGGTATCATGCATGCAATCATTCGCGTGTGGATTTTCTCCTGGCTGTGTCCCATTCTCGCAACGTGTTCGTAGTTGGGTTATACCAAAGAAATAGATAATCTTCGGTTAAGTCGTGATTTGGAGACAGTGGTTGACAGAAAAAATTCCGTAATCGGCAAATTTTGCGTTAATATGGATGGTCTGGGTATGTTGCTCAACCCTTCGACCCTCGGATTCGTCCCTCCTCGCATTGTCTTCAAGTTTCAAGACCAACCTCACTACGATGTTGACGAAAATTGCACATTCTCGCTTGAGTGATATCTCCCTTGGACGCTATCATGCGAGCGTTGATTCTTTTCGTACTCAAGAAATGGGATCATTCGAGGCCCGACTTGACGATCTGAAGCGGAGTAGCGCTGCTTGCCGATCAAATTTTTCTCACCGGCCGAGGACCTATCGATGACCTTGAATCGGTTGACTCGACCAGGATTGAGAATCGCTCCGATTGGGCCGTCAAGCTGTCCGGGGAACCGACTGATGCATCCAACAATCCAGTGCTTTCTCGATCATTTGCGAACCGAACGCAACGCCTCGATTCATACCTTGAGTGGCTATGAGGACGACTTGATTCAGTTCGAGACTTATCTGATCGAAGTGGAAGGAGAGTCGGCCGATCCGACCGAGGCGGACTCGAAACGACTTCGTGGATTCTCGGCCTGGCTGAGCGGACAGGATTATGCGGCGAGCACGATTGCTCGACGCCTTGCCAGTCTGCGATCGTTCTTCAAATATCAGCGGCGACAGGGGATTGTCACAACCGACCCGGCCGGCGGCCTGCGGAATCCGAAGCAACCACGACGGTTGCCCAAACTTCTCACGATCGACGAAGTGATCAATCTGCTCGATTCGATTCCGACCACCGAGTCGCTCGGCGTCCGAGATCGAGCGATGTTCGAGACGTTGTACGGTGGTGGTCTGCGGGTCAGCGAACTGATCGGCCTGAACCTGAGCGATCTCGATGAAGAGCAACTGATGGTTCGCGTGCTTGGTAAAGGACGGCGCGAGCGACTCTGTCCGGTCGGACCGATGGCGATGGAGTGGCTGCTCCGCTGGAAAGTGGTCCGAAGGCCCGACAAGCCGGGTGATCCGGCCCTCTTTCTCAATCATCGCGGCAAGCGGCTCACGACTCGATCGGTTGGCCGGATCTTCCAGGATCACCTGGTCCGTCAGGGTCTCGACCCGTTAGCGAGTCCTCACACACTTCGCCATAGCTTCGCGACACACTTACTGGATCGGGGTGCCGACCTCCGGAGTGTTCAGGATCTACTTGGTCATCGGAGCCTGACGACCACTCAGATTTACACCCATGTGACCCGGGAGCGTTTGATCGATGCGTATCGAGAGGCCCACCCCCGTGCGTGATTCTCGATTATCCGGAGCAAGTTCTCTCGATGACCGAGAGGGGATAATCGGCACTTATTTGTGGTTTTTTGACGAGATCGCCGCCGTGATGTATAGGAAAATCGACACCACTCTTCTTTCCGCAACATTCCGCGCAACCCGCTCCGGGTTGTCCAGGGAGGCCGAGGTTTCGCCGGGTCTCCGGAATTCTCTGCGGAAAGTGACATTGGATGAGTGCTGTCACATTCATTCCCTCAAGGATGACGCACCGGCTCCTGTTCGCTCCGGCGGGCGCCCCTTCTGAGAGAATGATTCCATGAGTCAGGTCCGCATTTTGATTGTTCATCCCGAGCCGTCCATCCTGGCTTTACTGGGTTCGATGCTCCAGTCGTTGGGGCATCAGATCGACGAAGCGACGAACGATCGAGCGGCGGTTCGCCGTCTCGAACGTGGTGGCATCGATCTGATGATCGCCGGGGTCGATCCGTTCGATTCCGAGGCGATGGAATTACTTTCGTATTCGCGACGCAAGTATCCGACGATTCCCGTGGTCTTGCTTTTCCCCGGTCCCAATCCGGAGAAGTCTCGCGAGGCAACCCGGATGGGCGCGGCAACGGTCCTCAAATTCCCGTTGCCGGCCACCGAGCTTCGTGCGGTGGTCACTCAGGCTTGCGAACGCTCCTCGACGAGTCAACCCTCCGCGCAGAACTCGTCAAACGGTTACTCCACCAATCGGTCGCTGGTCGAATCGCGCACGGTCATTGATACCCGGTCCAACTCACTGGCGCATTCCGGTGCCATGAATGGGTATCAATCCAACGGCCACCATGCCAATGTCGAGAACCATCCCAGGATCGAGCTGAATCATCAAGGTTCGATGATTCTTGGCGACGATTCGTCGCTTCGTAAAGCGGTGGATCTGGCCTCGACAGTGGCTTCGTCTCGTGCCGCGGTGTTGATCATCGGCGAGCAGGGGACCGGCAAGACGATGATCGCCCGATCGATCCACCAGCAGAGCAGTCGTCGCGATCAACCATTTCTTGAGGTCTCCTGCAGCGGAATCGACGACCTGGGTCTGGAGCGCGAGCTTTTCGGTCAGAAATTCGACGGGCCGGAAGGTTCCGAGCGGCCGGGGCGACTGGCCCGGGCGAATCGGGGCACGATCCTGCTCGACGAGGTCTCGGCACTCTCGCCGTCGATCCAATCGAGATTGCTTCGAGTCCTTCTCGACGGTGAATTCGAGCCGCTCGGTGCTTCACAGTCCGTACCGATTGATATTCGGTTCGTCCTTTCGACCCGAGAGAACTTGCCGGCTCTGGTTGAACAAGGCAAGTTCCGCCGGGAACTCTACGAACGGATTAATGACGTCTGCCTGAAGCTGCCCGCGCTTCGCCAGAGAGGCAACGATATCCTGACCCTGGCGGAGCATTTCCGGAGCCGGTTCGCAGCCGATTTCAACAAGCCGGTGACGGGTTTCTCGCCGGATGCGATTGACCTTCTGAACCGGTACGACTGGCCCGGAAATGTTCGAGAACTGGAAAGCGTTGTCCAGCGCGGGGTGGCCTTGAGTCAGGGGCCGAAGATCACCTCGGCGAATCTGGCCGTGGGATTGGCACCCGGCCGCTCGACTCGTCCCTCGTCGTTTTCGCCCAAACCGCTGCTTCAGGCCGGCCTTGAGCTTCGACCGCTGAAAGAAGCCCTGGAGGAGCCGGAGAAACAGATTATCGTTCAGGCGCTTCGCGCGTTGAACTGGAATCGTCAAGAAACCGCTCGGGTTCTCGACATCAACCGGACCACGCTCTACAAAAAAATGAAGAAGTACGGTCTGTTGATGGAAGAACCCGCATTAATGAACTGAGTGGATTCTCGTTAGAATTCCCTGAAAGCCGGTCGAGCCTTGTCCGCGAGGCTCGACCGGTTTTTTGTTTTTCGGACGTGATCACTCCATTGACACGCATCCGATTTTTGAGGGAGGGAAGTCGTCAGTACATTGGTTAT
>JAJYCH010000561.1 GCA_021778575.1 Planctomycetota bacterium | reverse complement strand
CTACGTCATCTCGGGCCGCACGATGAGCGATGCCGACGTCGAGAAAGGAATCGGGCGGCTGATCGAACTCTTGCGAGCCCGGAAGTTGCCGAATCTCTCCGGCGCGAGCAGCGACGAACCGGTCGCGTTGCCCGAGGAGTCGTTCCTGGTCATCAATATCGTCGGGAGATGGCGAGACTTCGCCGAGACGAATCCACTTCCGGCGCGTGACGATCTGATCGGCGTTCTCCGGACCCTCCTGTCCTCGCTCGAAACGCGCCGGTCAATGGCCATCCACCCGCAGGGGTATTTGCGGTTCCTTGAAGAATTTCTTGGCAAGACCGGTACTCGCGTGCAAATGTTGACCCCGGAAGAACTGGAAGAACTCGAATTCATCGACGAAGACGATGACTATGACGATGACGATGACGACGAGGAGGATCGATGAGGTTGACAGATCCCCTGTCAACTTCATTGGTTGTGATCCTGGCTCACAATCGTGTGATTTGCTTGTCCGCTGGTCGGCCGGTTCTTAGACTAGTGATAAGGGACGACGCATCCACACACGGAGCGCGACTCCCTGGTCACGGAGGCGTTCCGACCATGATGCGACACCGTTCGGTATACTGGATTCTCTCGATCGCCGGGTTCGGAGCGGGCTTCCTCCCCTTGACCCCGGCCTACTCGCAGCCTCTGGCCAACCCCTCGCCACAGAGTCCGGCCGCCTCGCGACCTTCGAGCGGCTACAGCTTGAGCACTCCGGAGATCAATCTGCTCCGGTCGCTTCAGGCCAATCCGGTGACCGCTCCGTATGCGTT
The DNA here is from genome assembly GCA_021778575.1 of Planctomycetota bacterium. Taxonomy (GTDB): domain Bacteria; phylum Planctomycetota; class Planctomycetia; order Isosphaerales; family Isosphaeraceae; genus Tundrisphaera. Next base: position 3,384 of record JAJYCH010000561.1, on the reverse strand, counting down.
CGCGACCCAGCGTCGCGGGACGAAGGTCGCGCTTCGAGCCCGGGTCGGAACCAAGGTCATCCACGACACGGCGATCCAGACCGCCATCGCGCTCGGCGTTCCGGTGATCGACGACATCGTGATCGACACCCTGGCCGCTCACCAGGCGGCAGCACCTCCCGGAGCGATCGGCGGATCTCCGTATGGGTCGGCCTACAACGCGGCTTATGGGTCGGCGGGACCATCGTCGGGGCTCGGTGGATTCCCCGGCGCGGGGGGAGTCGGGCCGGTGCCTTATACCTATCCGCCGCCGCTGTTCGGCCGGCTCGATGACCCGTTCTTTGGCTTCGAGCCGCCGGCCATCAGTTACCCGTCGTACTGGGGAGCGCTCAGTGAAAACCGGGTCGGGCCGCCGGCCGCGAACCAGAACATGAATCCGCAGCCGCAATTCGTCGGCTACTCGAACTCGGCGGCCAGCCCCGCCAACGGTGCCAACCTTCCGGCGGCGGCGAATCAACCAATCAATCCCGACGACGCCCAGGCCGCGAACCTGCCCTACGGGACGATCGACATGGCGATCGACCCTAGAGGAGTGGCCACGCTCCGAGGAACCGTTCCCACCCTGGCCGAACGGATCACTCTGGGGCAGAAGATCGCCCAGACTCCCGGAGTGACCCAGGTTGTCAACCTCTTGAATGTCAAGGCCGCGCCGCCGACGCTCGACGACAAGCCGCCGCCCCCTCCGGTCCCGGCCGAAGTGGTGCCGGTCGCGAATCCGCCGGTCGCGAATCCAGCCGCTCCGGAGGTGAAGCCGATCGTTTCCGAGACCGATAACGTTGGCCAGCGAGCGTCGAAGGCGATCGCCGCCAGGCCGGGGATTGGCAACTCGTCGGTCAAGGTGAAGGTCCGCGACGGTATCGCCTTGCTCTCGGGCAAGGTCCCCACGGTTTACGAGGCGATGATCGCCTTCCGGGCGGTCCAGAAGACGCCGGGAGTCCGAGAGGTCGAGGATAAGCTCGAATTTCTGGTGCCCGATGGCACGACTCCCAACCCGCTGGCCGATAAGGGGCTGACCGAGGATGTCGAGCCCTATCTCGAAGCCCAGTTGCGCCGGCAGTTGGGCGACCTGGCGCATATCGACCGGGTCCGGATTCAGGGCGATTCGCTTGAATTGAAGGGGACTCTGGGGCGCGAGGAAGACCGTCCCCGGTTCGACGCGATCATCCGCTCGATGGCGATCCTCCGGGGATTTCGGATCACCGCCCAGGTTCCGGCCGAAGCCCCTTGAGTTTGCCGGTCAGGTAAATTGAGTAAATCGCTGATCCCGATCGGGGCTGGTCGGCCGTGAAAAATCGGCCGGAAGACCAGTCCCGGTCGGGGTTTGGCCTTGATCCCTCGCGCCGGTCATCCTAGGATAAGCCCGCGTTGGCCCGAGCCTCGGGGGAACTCCCTCGGTGGCTCGGCATCATTAGAGCGGGGGCTATGTCGCTTGTCCGCGCATTCATCTCGACCAGGGAAGAGGGCCAGGATCGCATGACCGCCAACAAGGAAGCTGGCGTCCCGCGAAGGAAAATGGGGCCGTTCGCCCCGACCTGGGCCGTCACGAGCCCAACACTCCCTTCCACCAATTGTCCCGACCGGGCGATGGCGGCCACTCGCGACTGGCTGATCGAGACCCAGAGCGAAGAAGGGTTCTGGCACGGCGAACTCGAAGGGGACACGATCCTCGAATCCGAGTATGTGTTGCTCCTGACCTATCTGGGCCGCCTTGATGATCCGGTCTGCGCCAAGATGGGCCAGACGATCCGCGAGGAACAGAACGCCGACGGTGGCTGGTCGATCTGTCCCGGTGGTCCGGCGAACATCAGCGCGACGGTCAAGGCTTACTTCGTCCTCAAGCTCCTGGGAACCTCGACCGACGACCCGATGATGGTCAAGGCTCGCGAGGTGATTCTGGCCGCCGGCGGTGCCCGAGCCTGCAACAGCTTCACGCGGTTCTATCTCGCGCTTCTGGGACAGATTCCCTACGACGAGGTTCCGTATGTTCCGCCCGAGTTGATGCTGGTCCCGGCGGCCCTGCCGTTCAGCCTGGCGTCGATGTCGTCGTGGACCCGGACGATCATCGTGCCGTTGATGATCATCTCGGCATTCAAGCCGGTCCGGAAACTCCCGCCCGAGCAAGGGATCGCCGAACTCTTGCCTGAAGGAGTCGCGGCCCCTCGCGGTCGGCACGCGGCGATCTCGTGGGAGAATTTCTTCCTCACCGCCGATCGGTGCATGAAGGTCGCTGATCGGTTTGTGCCGTCGTTCCTTCGCCAGCCGGGCATCCGCGCCGCTCATCGGTGGATGCTTGAACATTTCGAGAATTCCGACGGTCTCGGAGCGATTTTCCCGCCGATGATCTACACGGTCGTCGCTCTGGAATGCCTGGGCTATCCGCGCGACTCGGCCGCCGTGAAGTGGGCGCTCCAGCAACTGGAAGACCTTCAGATCGAGGAAGACGGCGCGATCCGGGTGCAGCCCTGCCACTCGGTCGTCTGGGACACCGCGATCGCCACGATCGCGCTGGCCGATACACGAGTGCCGGACTTCCATCCCAGCCTGCTCCGGTCGGTCCGCTGGCTCCTCGAAAAAGAGGTCCGGGTTCCAGCCGACTGCTACGCCCGGGGGGTCGATGCCGAGCCGAGCGGCTGGCACTTCCAGTTTCACAACGAGCACTATCCCGACATCGACGACACGGCGATGGTCTTGCTCGCGCTGCACGCGACCGCGTTGCGCGACGATCCGGAGGTTCTGGCGGCGACCCAGCGAGCCGTCGCCTGGTTGCTCGCGCTCCAGAACTCCGACGGCGGCTGGGCAGCCTATGACCGCGATATCAATAACCAGGTGCTCACCAAGGTCACCTTCGCCGATCACAACGCGATGCTCGACCCCAGTTGCGCCGATATCACCGCGCGAGTGGTCGAGCTGCTCGGCACGCTCGGTTATCGGGCCGACTTCCCGCCAATCCAGCGGGCCCTGGCGTATCTCTGGAAGACCCAGGAGCCGGAAGGGTGCTGGTACGGGCGCTGGGGTGTGAATTACATTTATGGAACCTGGCAGGTGCTTCAGGGTTTGAAGGCCATCGACTTCCCGATGGACGACCCCGCGCTGGTTCGCGCGGCCGACTGGCTCGAATCGGTCCAGCAAAGTGATGGCGGCTGGGGCGAGACCTGCTTGAGCTACGATGACCCGTCGCTCAAAGGGCAGGGGGACCCCACACCGTCGCAAACGGCCTGGGCGGTGCTCGGCCTGGTCGCGGCGGGTCGGGCCTCGGAGGATTCCGCGTGCCGGGGGGTCCAGTATCTCCTCGACCATCAGCGCGGCGACGGAACCTGGGTCGACCCGACTTACACGGGAACCGGC
>JAJYCH010000560.1 GCA_021778575.1 Planctomycetota bacterium | reverse complement strand
CCCAGAGCGGCGACGTCCTCAAGCTCAAAGGGCGCGGGATGCCCGACATCAACGGCCGGGGACGTGGCGACGAACTGATCGAGATCCATGTCGAGACCCCTCGAAACCTCAGCCCCAGGCACGAGGAACTGCTGAGGGAACTCGCGGAACTCGAGCATCTCAACGTCAGCCCCAAACGAAAAAGCTTCTTCGAGAAGCTCCGCGATTATTTTACCGAGGACGAGGATAGCGGCGAGGAAGAGCATCCGTGAAGCCTTTGCCGACCAGGTTGTTGAACCGGATCGGAAGGCTCAACTGATTCTTTCTTCTCGTCGCAACTCACGTTTCAGGATCGAGGAACCATGAGCGACCCGACTGCCCCGACTGCCCCTGACGCGTTCGCCCAAGGCTCCGCGGAGAATCCTCCGGGCGAAGATCTCGCCACCGTGACCCGCCAGCGCGACGATTATTTCGATAAACTCCAGCGAGCCCACGCCGACTTCGTCAATTACCAGAAGCGCGCCAAGCTCCAGGCCGATACCGACCGGCTCTATCTCATCAAGCCGCTCGCTCTCGATATCCTGAACGCCCTCGATAACTTCGATCGAGCGATCGAGACCGCCAAGGCGGGCGGGGCCACCGCCATCGCCGACGGACTGGTGATGGTCGAGAAACAGTTCTTCGACGCCTTGAGCAAGCACGGAGTCGTCGCGATCCCCGCGCTCGGTCAGCCGTTCGACCCGAATTTCCATGAAGCCATCATGCAACAGCCCGACCCCCACCATCCCGAGGGGACCGTCGTGCTCGAACTGGCTCGCGGCTACAAGCTCAACGACCGGGTCATCCGGCCCAGCAAGGTCGCTGTCTCGATCGCAACGGCCGAGTGATCCTCGGGTCAAAGGAAAACTCCTCCATCCCTTGAGGTCCATTCATGCCCACGTATGACTATATTTGTGACGCATGTCAGCACGAATTCGAGGCCTACGAATCGATCAAGGCCGATTCGCAGACGATCTGCCCGGCCTGTCACGAGGCCAAGCTCCGTCGAAAAATCGGCGCGGGGGCCGCGATCCTCTTCAAAGGGTCGGGATTCTATCAGACCGACTACCGGAGCGACTCCTACAAGAAGGGAGCCGAGGCCGACAAGTCGTCGTCCGAAGCCGCCTCGAAGCCCGCGGAATCGTCCGCGCCCAAGCCCGAGGCGCCGAAACCTTCGGCCAGCGGGTCGAGCACATGATCCGAGGGAAATGCCCGATCTGTGGTAAACCCTTCGAGATTACCGATCTCGGAGCCCTACCAAGCTTTCCCTTCTGCACGGATCGATGCAAGCTTGTCGACCTGGGACGGTGGATCGACGGTGCTTACGCGATCCCGGACAAATCTCCGGCGGGTGGTTCGACCGAGCCCGAAAATCCCGATGTCACCGAGGACGAAGAGGAGTGAGCCAGGTCGCCGGACTCGGGCTGCCTGGCGACGAGCTTGAAGTGGCCCGGTCTCGCGGCTAAAGTTGCGACTACGAATCTTTTCGTCGCGAAGTCCAGGCGGACGGATCTCTCACTTGATTCGACCGCCGGGACACCTCTTTTTTCGGAGTCCAGCATGAAATTGCGTCTTCTCGGTCTCGTAGTGGCGATGGTTTGCCTGGTCTCCTGGCAAGCCTCGGCGCAGACACTCTCGATCGGCGACAACGCCCCGGCCCTCGAAGTCTCGCGGTGGGCCAAAGGGGACAAGGTCGACAAGCTGGAGAAGGACCAGACCTACGTCGTCGAGTTCTGGGCAACATGGTGCGGTCCTTGCATCAAGACCATCCCCTACCTGACCGAGCTCCAGAAGAAGTACAAGGACAAGGGGATCAAGTTCATCGGCGTGAGTGTCTGGGAACAGGACCCGTCGAAGGTTGACCCCTTCGTGAAGGAGATGGGGGCGAAGATGGATTACTCCGTCGCCCTCGACGACGTGCCCAAGGACGGCGACGCCAACAGCGGCAAGATGGCCAAGAACTGGATGGCCGCGTCGGGCTCCGATGGTATCCCCACCGCGTTCCTGATCAAGAACGGCAAGGTCGCCTGGATTGGCCATCCCACCAAGCTCGACACGCCGCTCGAAAAGGTCGTCGAGCCGAATTTTGACCTCGCCAAGTTCATCAGCGAGGCACGCGAAGAAAGCAATCGCGAAAAGGCCGAGGCCAAGGCCCAGCAGAAGCAATTCGAGAAGCTTCAGGCGCGACTCGAAAAGCTGGGTGAGAACCCCACGCCCAAACAACTCATCGAAGTGATCGACAAGACGATCGAGGAATCCCCCGAACTGGAGAAGATCCTCGGGCCGCAGAAGTATGCGTTGATGCTTCAGTCCGGCGACAAAAACGCCTCGACCTACGGAATGAAGCTGATCGAGGGGATCTACAAGAATTCGGCGGAGGATCTCAACCAGATCGCCTGGATGCACCTTGATCCCAAGGGCGAACTCGCCCAGGACAAGCGCGATACCAAGCTCGCCCTGAAGGCTGCCCTCCGCGCCAACGAAGTGGCCAAAGGCGACAACGGCGCGATTCTCGACACGCTCGCCCTGGCCTATTTCAAGACCGGCGACCTCAACAAGGCCCTCGAAACTCAGGAGAAAGCCATCAAGCTGACCGCTGACGGCGACGAAGGGGCCGACGAGATGAAAGAACGGCTCAAAGAGTATCAGAAAGCCGTCGCCGACAAGACCAAGCCTTGATCCGCGGGATTCTTGGCGGAAATCCACCAAACCCCGAGGATGCGGGAAAGTCCCGCATCCCCGGGGTTTTCTTGAGCCTCAGCCCATTCGTTCAGACCGTTCCCAGATGCCGGTCCGCTCGACGAAGCAGGTCGGCGACGGGCAGACCGTGCGGACAGGCTGCGTCGACTCCGGCGAGATCGAGGTCGGCGATCGCCCGCGACTCGGGCGGCAACGCCTTGTACAGTTCGCGGGCCGCCTCACGCTTGCCGTAGGCTTCGTAGTAGCGATAGTAGCGCAACACGGTCGCGACCGGCACGCCATGCGCGGCGGTCTCGCACAGGTGTCCGCAGCCGTGGCAGTAGCGGTTCGCGGTCAAGACCCGGTGCTCTTCGAGCAACCGAGCTTCCTTGGTCGTCAACGGGTCGACGACCGCCGACATATTCTCGCGAAGCTCGTCGAAGTTGGTCATCTCGCTGACGACCAGGTGAATGCGCTCGTCACTGAGAACCTTCTTGATCGCGGCGACCGGGGCCTTGAACCCCTTGTCCTTGAAGGCGTTGATCTTCTCGTCCTTCTCGCCCGGTTTGTAGGCAAACGCCGACGCGCCTTGCTGGGTCTTCATCGCGATGATGCCCAGGTTGGCCTTCGAGGCCACGTCGACCGCCCGCTTGAGCTTGTCGACTTCCATCTCGCGGAAGTTGTATTTGATCATGATCTGATCAATCCAGCCGGCCTTCGCCCCGGCTTCGACCAGTTCAGGAAGCATCCGGTCGTGGCAAGAGAAGCCGGCGAACTTGATCTTGCCGGACTTTTTCAGATCCTCAAAAGTCTTGATCACTTCCTTGTCGGTCAGGATGTCGATATCCTGGCCGCGGATTCCATGGATGTAGTAGCAATCGACATGGTCCGTCTGGAGCCGGTCAAGGCTGTCCTGGAGCCTGGTCACGAATGACTTGGCCCGGGCCGATCCCTTGATCCCTTCGTAACTGCTGTTCTTGGTGACCAGATAAACATCCTTGCGCTGACCGGTCCGAGCAAAGACGTTGCCCAGCGCGATCTCGGCCTTGCCTCGCTCATAAGTCTCCGAGGTGTCAATATAGCGCACGCCCGAGGCGATGGCCCGCTGGACGAAACTCTCGGCGACGGCCCAGCTTGTACCCATCCCGAGCTTCGTCACCTTGACTCCCGCGAATTCACCGACGGGAAAGTTGACGTTGAGGATGACCGACGGGTCGGGCTCCTGCCGGAGAAGGTGGGCCGTCAGCCTCGCGGCGACCGCGGCGCACCGGTCGAACGAGAAACCCTCGCCGACGAGCGAGGAGAAGGCGCTGATCAGCACGGCGCTGACGGCGATCCGGGACAAGACGGCCGCCCTGAAGCCGGACAAAATCGAAGCCGCGCCCTAGCTCGCCTGCGGCAGCCATCATATGGCCCAAGTTGACGGGTCGCGGCGGGTCGGCATCGGACGATAGTGCTGATACGCGCCGCCAGCCTCTGTCGAAAAC
>JAJYCH010000559.1 GCA_021778575.1 Planctomycetota bacterium | reverse complement strand
AGACACATCACAACTTCGGGACAATCAAAATCGAATCGGAAACGACAAACCCCTGGCATTTTGAACCCCACAATCTCGAATCCGGCTCGACCAACTTCGCGAACCAGACCGTGGCGGTCGGCGCGATCTCGCGGGTAAACTGTGTTGATTCCGTGGCGGCAACTCCGCTCACGATCATCCGCCCCAGAGATTGCCCCACCTTCGCGAATCCATCGGCCTTCCGGGAGTGAACTTCATGACCACGCGTGTCGAACGGATGGCCGGACTGTTGCTCATCATGACCCTCGGAGCCAACTCCCGGGTGTTCGGGCAAGAGCCCAACAAGCCGACCGAGGCTCCCTCGGCGGTCAACCCCGCCGTGCCCGCACTCGGGCACTCAATCCATGGCGAGGCGTTCAACGATGGTCCCAGGCGCAAGGCGTCATTGATCCCGGGCATGGGAAAGGTCAACTTTCCGGTCACGACGTCGCATCCCGAGGCCCAGGCGTTCATCACTCAGGGGGTCGCCCAGCTTCACTCGTTCTACTATCTCGAAGCCGAACGCTCGTTCCGCCAGGCGGCCTTGATCGACCCGGCGTGCCCGATGGCCTACTGGGGAATGGCCATGGCGAACGTCAATAACCCCAAACGCGCCAAGGGGTTCATGACCGAAGCGAAGGCCAAGGCGGCCACGTCGAAGATCACCCGCCGCGAACAGCTTTATCTCGACACGCTCGACGTCCTGTACAAGGATGGCGGCAACGGCAACGCGAAGAAACGGGATCACTTGCTGGGCTGGGAGTCGATCGTCGCCGAGTTCCCGACCGACCTCGAAGCTCGGGCCTGGATGGCGATGGTCGGCTGGCAGAACGCCGGGCCGGACACGCCTCGCCAGGCTCTCGACGTGACGCTCGAATCGGTCCTCGACAAGGAGCCAATGCACCCCGGGGCGCACCACTACCGGATTCACCTCTGGGATCACAACAAGGTCGCCCGGGCCGAGAAGGCCGCGGCGCTCTATGCCCCGAGTGCTCCCGGAATCGCCCACGCCTGGCACATGCCGGGCCACACCTATACCGAACTCAAACGCTACAGCGACGCCGCCTATCAACAGGAAGGTTCGGCCCGGGTCGATCATGCTTACATGAACCACGACCGTGTGATGCCGTTCGAGATTCACAACTACGCTCACAATAACCAGTGGCTGGCCACGTCGCTGAACCATGTCGGCCGCGCTCGCGACGCGATCATCGTCGCCCGGAACCTGGTCGAGCAGCCGCGCGACCCGCAGAAAAACGGACCCAACGACGGCGGATCGCCCCAGCGCTCGGGTCGGCTCCGCTGGGTCGAGACCCTGGTCCGCTACGAACTCTGGGACGACCTGATCGCCGCGACGGAATCCGGGGCACTCGACTGGACCGCGATCGGACCCGAGAAGGTCGAGAAAGCCTATACCCTGGGACTGGCCTATGCCGCCAAGGGGGATCAGGCGAAACTGGCCGAACAGATCAACACCCTCAAGGGCAGCACTGTCCCCTCGCCAACGAGCAACCCGCCCGCCGGACCAAACGAAGCCAACAAACCGGCTCCGGCTGCGGCCTCGACAGTTCCGGTTCCGGCGACGCCTCCCACCCCGGCCAATCAGAATGCGGCGGTCGTTGCCGAGCTCGAAGGATATCAGAAGCTCGCGAAAGGCGAGGCACTCCCCGCGCTCGAATCGTTCGCCAAGGCAACGCGAATGAGCCAGGACGCGCTGGCGCGTGCTCACCTGAAGGCCCGGAACTTCGGTTTCGCCGAAGCTCCCGCTCGGCTCGGCGTCGAGCGTCTGCCGAACCAGTTTGTTCCGCTGGCCACGCTGGTCGAGGTTCTTCACGCCAACAACAAGGATGACGAGGCCAAGGAGACCTACCGGAAGCTCGAACCGATGCTCCGTCATGCCGACAAGGATACGCCGATCGCCCGGCGGCTGGCGCTGATCGTCGATAGCTGGAAGGCACATGGCCCCTGGAACCCCACCCCGGAACCGGCGACCGACGAGACTCTCGCCACCACCCGGGTCGAGCTCGAACCGCTCGGTCCGCTCGCCTGGACTCCGTGGAATGCGGAACCGTTCGCAATCGCCGACACCGAGGGCAAGACCTTCAACCTGGCCGAGCACAAGGGACGGAACGTCGTCGTCCTGTTCTACCTTGGCGGCAAGTGTGCCCACTGCATGCAGCAACTCGAAGAGTTCGGCAAGCAGATCAAGGCGTTCGCCGACGTCGATACCGACCTGATCGCGATCGGGACCGACACGCTTGAAGAGGCCAAAGCGTTGAAGGCCAACAGCGCGGGGATCAAGTTCCCGATGCCGTTCCTGCCCGACCCGACGCTCGAATTCTTCAAAAAGTACCAGGTTTTCGATGACTTCGAGAACACTCCGCTCCACGGCGCGTTCCTGATCGACAAACGCGGTCAGATCCGCTTCCAGAGGATCTCGGCCGACCCGTTTCTCGACGTGGAATTCTTGAAAGGCGAAGCGGCGCGGATCAACAAGATGGTCAAAGGGTCGTGATCCACGACATTGGCAGATCAAAAAGGCCCGATCAAACCCATTCCCCCGAGCCCGATCACTTCGGGCTCGGGGATGGAGCCGTCGAAGTGATCGGAATCTGGATGGTCCGCCAGTTGATTCCGCTCGGCGGTGTGATGGTCAGACCAGGGAGATCCTGGCGGATCGTCGCGAGGGCTTCGGGAGTAACCTTCCAGCTATTCTTGATCATGAGATGTTTCAGTCCAGACAGCTTCCGGATCTGATCGAGCCCAGCATCCGTCAATTTCGCCCCGCTCAGGCTCAAGCGTTCCAGCTTCTTGAGCCCGACCAGGCTCGCCAGCCCGGCATCGGTGACATTCGACCCTTCAATATCGAGGGTCTTCAGTTTGGTCAGCCCGCTCAGGTGGGCGAGCGAAGCGTCATCAATCACCGTGGTCTGCATCTGGAGGAATTCCAGTTCCTTCAGGTCTTTCAGCGAGGCGATCCCGGTCTCCGTCAGGCGGGTTTGCGCGGCCAGCTTGAGCGTTTTCAAGCGTCGGCAGACAGCCAGTTCGGCCATTCCTTGATCCGTGAAGCGGGTGGTGCTCAATTCGAGGGATTCGAGATCGGGTAAGATTGGCGCGAGGTCGTGGAGTGCCTTGTCGCTGAAAGAATTCCAGCAGACGAGCTCGATCGACCGAAGTTGCGAGAGTTTGGACAGCAGGCCCATGGCCGCGTCCCCCTCCTTGACCGAGGCGACGATCTGGCGGAGTTGGGGCGCTCGGGTGATTCGACTCAGGTCGGAATGGCTGAGCCAGGTCGAGGCCGCGAACGATTCGAGGCCGGGAATCGCGCCGAATTCGTCGAGCGATTGCTCGTCGATGGAGAGCTGGTAGCCGATCGTGATACTTTTCAGCCGGGGGAGCGAGCGGAGGCCGCTGACATGGGCGAGCTTCGCGTCGAGAATCCGGAAGTCGACGTTGATCAGATGATCAAGTTTCGCGACGGTCTGCCAGGTCGCCGGTTTGGGGTTATCGCCAAAGAACGAGACCGAGGTCACCTCACGAAAAACCTCATCACCGGCAAGCTTGCGAAGCCAGTCGGGAGCTTTGATGGTGGCCGTGGTGTCGATCTTGGGTGCGGAATCCTCGATTGTTCCCGAGAACTGGTAATCGTAAAACACCCGCCCGTCGGCCGCGTCCAGTACCGCGACGGATCGGGCCTGTGTTCGCGCTCGGTCGAGCTTCCAGCCCAGAACTCCGCCGAATAAGAGCACCAGCACCATCATGAATCGAAGACTGATTCGAAACCGCGTTTTGCCACGAAAAAAGTTCATGAATTGATCTCGTAGTTGTTGGATCTTCCGTTCCCGCCCGACAATGACTCGATTCCAGTGGATGCCGTGACACCAGATCCTTCGAGAAATCGCCGCCAGTAGCGCTCGGTCCACCGGGCGAGTGTATAGCTCGCGATCAGCGCCAGAACCTGGCTGGTGGTCCTGAACACGTCGAAAAAGTGGTAACCGCCGCCGAGGAGTGTCCTGGCGATCGTCCTGCCCTCCAACAGAAAGGGCATCGGCAGCGCGATCGAGATCGCGGCCCACTCGACCCACGTCCGCTGGCGTCGAGGGCCTCGGGTCAGATCAACGACGGCGACCATGAGAGGGAAGTAGGCGAGGATGTACTGAGGGAATTGCACCAG
>JAJYCH010000558.1 GCA_021778575.1 Planctomycetota bacterium | reverse complement strand
CCGAGCGCGCCGCGGACGATCTCGTTCGCCGGGGCCTTGTGGACGCCGCGCTCAGAGTCCGAGCGGGCGTAGATGCCGGCCATGTGGCCCGAGGGGGCGACGAAGATGTTGCCCTTCTCCGGGTCGTAGACCTGGATCCAGGGGAAGTAGTACGCGCCGTACTTCGAGTCGCGCGGCTTCGGGAGCTTGTCGAATTTCTCTGAGCGAAAGCGGGCTTGGCTCGATCCTCCTTCCGCGAATTGTGCGTGATCGGATGTTGGTCCGGACACTCCCAGATCAAGGAAGGATCAACATTTCCCATGGACCTGACGCACTTCATCAACGCCTACCGGGGGCCACTCATCGGGCTTCTGGCCTCCTGGGGTGCTCCCTGGGCCGACGCGATCGAGATTGCCCAGGATAGCTTCGCGGAAGCCTGGGTCCGTCGCGAATCGTGTCGCGAGAACTGGGACGACCCCGAAGTCTTCGGACGCTGGCTCCGAGGCGTGGCGCTCAATCAATACCGCAACTGGGTCCGAGCCCGACGGCGGCGTCAGGCCCGGATCGTGACCCTCGAACCGGCGAGACTCGAAACGATCGCCGCCCCGTCTGACCCCGTCTCGTCCGAACGTCTCGAATTGTTGCGGAAGGCTATTGCTCGCCTGCCCGCCGGCCAGCGCCAGGTTATCTTGATGCATTATCTCGAAGAAACCAGCGTCAACGAGGTTGCGGCCCTGTTATCGATGACCCCGAAGACCGTCGAATCACGCCTGTATCAGGCCCGACGATCGCTCCGCCGGCTCCTGGGCGAATCGCTTCCCGCCTCGTCCATCGGGAGGTTTCTCACATGTCTGTAAACCCCGTTACCGAAGATCAGATCCGCGACGCCTTGAGCCCATTCCGTGCCGATCCCGCCCGATTCGAGACCGCCGTCAGTGCCCGCCTGGAGTCAGCCAGGATTCGCCACCAGGATGACCCTCTGGCCGGCCTTTCTCCCTTCCTGAGAGGAGTCGCGGCCCTGCTGCCACTACCGTTCTTTACCGGTTGCAAGACTGGCGAAACGGTGGCCACAATTGGTCCAGCGACCGTGAGCGTCAAGCTCCTCGGCTATCTCGCCTTCCCGGCGATCAGCCTGTTCGTACTGCTTGGTGCAACGATCTTCGGGATCACCAAGATCCGCGGTATCCAGCGGCGGAATCACCCAAAACTCGGCGACGATCCGGCCATCAATGAGGCCGTGCAACTCTGGTGGCGACAGCATCGGTGGCCTGCTGGTCTGGTCTTCGCGGGAACTTTGACCTTGATGTGGATCGGAGCCACCTGGTTACTGTTCCTGTTCTATATCATTTCGTTCGGGGTGGTGCTCTACGTACTCGCCAGCTTCGCCAGGCTGGGGCTGGGAAATCGGCAACTCATCGGCCAGTCTTGCATGATGGGGCTGGTGTTCCTCGGACAGCTTGCCGGTAGTTTCGCGATCGGCGATTCCGACATTCATTTTATCGATCAACATGTGATTGCTGCGGTCTTCATGGGGGGGGCGCTGCTCGTCCTGGCCTGCTATGCGATCGATTTCTCCAGAGGCGCGAGCCGACAGTCTAGCCGGAATCGACGCTGGGCGTGGGCCGCGCTCGTTGCGATATTGGTGGTCCCTCTGGCCGCCTGGTTCTTGAATCCGATCTTTCGTCCGGCCACCCCGGAGCGGATCAAGACCTATGTCGAATCGTTCCACCAAGCTCCTTACTCCACAGCGAGCTGGCATCTCTGGGAGATCGTCGCGCGCTGGGCCATCGAATCGAAACTCGACCCGGATCTCTCCAGACCTCGCCGCTTGCTGGCCCTCGAAATTTCCGGAGAACAGAACCCATTCATCCTGGCAGATGCGTTTAGCGTCGGTCTGATCCGCGTCGAGGAAATCGTTCTGTTGAAGGCTTATCAAGCGGAACGAAAATCACTATTCGCAGGCAAGGCCAAGCAACCGATCTTGAGTCTGTCCCAGAAAGCCTGGGTCATCCGCGCCTCGGTCCTGCTCGACAACCTGACCGTCGCGGAGCGTGACCACCTGGAGCAGCAATTGCTCGCCACCCTGGATGACCTGACGGATCGGTTTGATGTTCTCGATGCCAGCCTGACCGTGACGCGTCTCCTGAAGGAGATCGACCGCCCTGTCGATCCTGCCCGGTATCGCGCCCGGATTCACGGCTGGCTGCGGAAGTTTCAGAGCTTGACGGGTGGAGGTTTCCAGCTTGCCGGCGGGTTCAAGCAGTACCCGAATGTTCCCACCGGATCGGTGGTCTCGACCTCGGCCGCGATCGAGTTGATGAAGGTCTACGGAATTCCCGACGGACTCGACCTCAACTGGGTCCGCTCGTTCCTGAAGCCGATGGCGCTGATCCGGCTGTCGGAGGAAAAATGGATCGCTGCCGTCGCGCTCGACCGCCTCAACCACCTGCCCGGCGTCAGGCAACCGACCTGGCTTGAATGGCTTTATTACGAACGGAGCCTGATCGCGGCGCTGGTTCTCGTTGGGCTTTGCGTGTACGCAACCCTCTCGTCACCGATTCGCCAGCCCAACATCGAGGGAATTCGGGAGGCTTGACTCGACCTGATCGCTTTCCTTTCAGCCTTCGCGCTTGTCGTCCGATCAGATAAGGTGATCCCCACTTTTCTGGACGGGTGCGGAATTGCGGAGCCTGGACTGGTGAGCCACAGCGAATCGACCCGTCGAGGGGTCTCGATCTCCCGTCCCGGATCAATTTCCGCGTCGAAAGTCCGGCGCCGTTATCCCGAGTTCGACGCCTTGCGCGGGACGGCCATCTTGCTGGTCGTGACGCTACACGCGGCCCTGGCGTACACCCGGTTCGATATCCCTCGGCTCCTCTGGGGAGTTCGCGACCCGTCGGCTCACCTGGTCTTCGACCTCTTCGCCTGGTGGTCGATGAGCGTCTCGGTCGCGCTTTTCTTCACGATCAGCGGCTACTTCGCGGCCGAGGTCGAAAGCACGCGAGGTCCGGTGGCGTTTCTCAGGAGCCGGGCGAGGCGGGTTGTCTTGCCGATGCTGGCGGTCGCGCCGGTGCTGTTGCCGCTCTGCTTCTTCGCGTGGTCGGGAGGCTGGCTGGCGACCGGTCGAGCCACCCCTCACGAATTCTGGCGGATGCGGTTTCTCGACCCGGCGATCATGAATGATCTTTACGGCCCGGCGCACCTCTGGTTCCTCGAATATCTGATTCCGATGCTCGCCGCTTACGGATTCTGGCGGAAGGATCAGATCGACCGCGAGACCCGCAAGGCCCGGATTCGCGCCGATTTCGCCATCAAGGAAAACAAGATCCAGGCCGCCCGCCGCGGTCGAGCCAAAAAAGTCCGGGTCGACACCGCCACGAAGTCCACCACCTCGGCCTCGACCGCCGCGCCATCGTGGCTGTTGAGCCCCTGGGCTCCGCTGGCACTGGTTGTGCCGACGGTTCTATTGCTGGTGTTGAGTCGAGTGGTCTCGGGAGTCGACGCGGCGCTCGATCGCCACAACTCGTTCTTCCCCGGGCCGATCCGATTGATTTATTACTCGGGCTTCTTCGCCTTCGGGGTGGGCCTGCACCGGGTCCGATCGAAGATGGAAGTCCTGGCCGGTCGAGGCTGGTGGCTCTTGCTCGCGGCAATCCCCTGCTTCGCGGTCCGGGCCTGGCTATTGCCGCTCGACTGGAAGGAACCGCTGGGAGAAGTCGGTGCGTTGCTGCTCACGATCGCCGGAGCCCTGACCACCTGGCTCAGCCTGTTCGGGCTCCTGGGAGTCTACCGCCGTCACTTCAGCCACCCGTCCCGTACTATCCGGACGCTGGCCGAAGCCTCGTTCTGGATCTACCTGACCCATCTTCCCATAGTCGGCCTGATCCAGATGGACCTGTACAACCGGCCGCTGCCCACGATGGTAAAATTCGCCCTGACGTGGAGTCTGACCCTGGCGATCGGGTTGGGAAGTTATCTGGTGTTGATCCGAGGGTCAAAGCTGGGACGGTTCTTGAACGGCGGACAGGCTCGGGCTTGGGTTTGACATTTTGATCAGAGAGTCATTTTCACTTGACACCACAGAGGTTGTGGGCCTTGAAGGATGATGAGGTTTGAGAAAATCGATCAGGATTAACCCGGATATTTCATCCGGACTCCGAAATAATTAGTTGAGCGATGGCCTAACATATTGTAGAATATGGATGAACAACACGCCATC
>JAJYCH010000557.1 GCA_021778575.1 Planctomycetota bacterium | reverse complement strand
TCCCTCGAATCGCTTATTTTATGGTTATCTGATAGCTTGCCTGAATTGCATGCTTGTCGGAATCATCATGTTTGCCTACTGGCTCAAGACCCGGACGACCGTCAGCATCACCGTTGCCAAAATCAAGAGTCGATTGATCGCTCCCGTCTCCGTGCAGGAACCGCCGATCGATTCGACACCCCAATCTTGAAGTCGTTCCCGACCACTTCAAGGGTTGCGGTGGAAGACCTGGAGGCGTATAATGAAAAAGCGTTCATGCTGTTGGCGAGATGCCAGCTCGTCGAAGGGGTGACCGGCACCATGTCGTCGAGCCCGAACGGACGGGGGCCGAAGCCGCTCTCGGAGATCCTGGGTCACCTGTTCGCCGCCCGGGGGTACGGACGGCTCCAGGCCTTGAGTGAGCTGGAACGGGCCTGGATGGGCGCGGTGGGCGAGCCCGGATGCCACCAGACCCGGGTCGGTGGGGTTCGCCGGGGGGTTCTGAACGTGACGGTGGCCCACTCCTCGCTGCTCGAAGAACTTTCTACCTTCCAGAAACCGGCTTTGCTTGAGGCGCTCCGGCGCGAGGCTCCGGGCACGCCGATCCAGGATATCCGGTTCCGGGTCGGACCGATCGACCCCCCTGCTCGTTCCAAGGGCTAATTTGATCACGAGTTCCAGCGATCCACCGGGTTTCCCGTCAACCCGGCCCCCGAGCCTCGTCTTTCTTCAACGATCGAGGTGACTCGACGATGACCTTGAATTCCGACGAGAATGTGCCTTTTGACGAGTCGAACATCGTTGTCCTTGAAGGGATGGAGGCGATCCGGAAGCGGCCGGCGCTGTACGTCGGCGGGACTGACGCTAAAGCCTTGCATCACCTGGTTTTCGAGGTTGTGGATAACTCGATCCAGGAAGCCCTGGCCGGTCATGGCTCGACGATCGGGGTGACGATCCGCGCCGATGGCTCGGTCTCGGTGGTTGACGAGGGACGAGGGATCGAGGTTGGGCCTCATCACTGTTATCCCGGCCTGGACATTCTCGAAGTCCGGCTGACCAAGGTTCATGCTTGCTGACCGAGCTTCACGCCTTGAATGACCGAGGTGACTCCGCGATGGCCTTGAATACCGAGAACGCGACGACCGAAATTCTCGAACGGAACGCCGACGGCGGCAATGGCCGGACTGACTATACCGAGGCCAATATCCGCGTCCTCGAAGGAATCGAGGCGATGCGGAAGCGCCCCGGTATGTATATCGGCGACACCACGCTCCGAGGCCTGCATCACCTGGTTTATGAGGTCGTCGACAACTCGATCGACGAGGCGATGGCCGGCCACTGCTCGTCGATCGCGGTGACGGTTCACGCCGACGGCTCGGCCTCGGTGGTCGACGATGGGCGAGGGATTCCGGTCGGGGCTCACCAGCAGTTCACCGACCAGAGCACGCTCGAAGTCGTCCTGACCAAGGCCCACGCCGGCGGTAAGTTCGACCACGATACCTACAAGGTCTCCGGCGGCTTGCACGGGGTCGGGATCACGGTCGTCAACGCCCTCTCGGAGTGGCTCGAAGCCGAGATTCACCGCGACGGTAAGGTCTGGAAGCAGGACTACAAGCAAGGCGAGCCCTGCGGCCCGGTCCGCGAGGTCGGCCCGGCCAAGACGACCGGGACCAAGATCCAGTTCCTGCCCGACAACACGATTTTCCCCCGGATCGACTTCGAATACGACATCCTCGAAAAACGGCTCCGTGAGCTGGCGTTCCTGAATAAGGGAATCCGGATCAACCTGGTTGACGAACGAGGCGACGAGCCGAAGCGCGACGAGTTCTTCTCGTCGGGCGGCCTGGTCGAATTCGTGGCGTATCTGAACCGGGCGCAAACCCCGATCCACCCGCCAGTGTTGCTTTCCGGAAAAGATGAAGATCGAGGCGTTGAAGTTGAAGTCGCATTACAGTACAACGAATCGATCGGCGAGACGTTGGTGAGCTACTGTAATAATATCAACACCGTCGAAGGCGGGACGCACCTCACCGGATTTCGAGCGGCCCTGACCCGAACCCTGAACGTCTACGCCAAGCAATACGCCCCGGCGCGGAACAAGGATCTGGAGATCAAGGGGGAGGACTTCAAGGAAGGCCTCACCGCGATCATCAGCGTCCGGGTTCCTGATCCCCAGTTCGAGGGGCAGACCAAGACGAAGCTGGGCAACGGCGAGGTCGAGGGGATCGTCTCGAAGGTCGTCAACGAGAAGCTGGCCGAGTTTCTCGAACAGAATCCGCAGGCCGCCAAGAAGGTGATCGCCAAGGCCCAACTGGCGGCCGAGGCCCGCGAAGCCGCCCGGAAGGCCCGCGACCTGGTCCGGAACCGCAAGGGGGTCCTTTCCGGTGGCGGTCTGCCCGGCAAGCTGATGGACTGCACCACGCACGACCAGGATTCGAGCGAACTGTTCCTCGTCGAAGGTGATTCAGCCGGTGGGACCGCTGAAGGGGGACGCGACCGGCTCTACCAGGCGATCCTGCCGCTCCGAGGGAAAATCCTCAACGTCGAACGAGCCCGGCTCGACCGGGTCCTGGGCAACGAAGAAGTCCGGAATATCATCACGGCCGTGGGGAACGGAATTGGCGACGAGGAAGACCCTGCCAAGCGGCGATATGGTAAGATCGTCATGATGAGCGACGCCGACGTCGACGGCTCGCACATCCGGACGCTTCTGATGACGTTCTTCTACCGTCAGATGCCGCGTCTCGTGGCCGAAGGGCATCTCTACGTCGCCCAGCCGCCGCTCTACATGCTGACCCAGAAGAAACAACGGCGCTACGTTCAGACCGAAGGGGAGATGCAGGGAATCTTGAACGAGGTCGGTCTGGCCGACGCCCGGCTCGAACCCTCTCATACGACTGACCCGGCGTCGTTCATCGAAGGCCCCCGGCTCCAGGCTCTCCTCGATGTCGTCACCGGGCTCGACAACGGCCTCCGGGCGTTCGGTCGGCGGAACCTGCCGCTCCGGTCGTTTCTGGCCCGGGCTCACGCCGAGACAGGGCTCCTGCCGCTCTATCATGTTCAAGGATTCGCCGGAACCGAAGACGCCTGGCCCTACACCGCCGAGGAACTGGAATCGCACCAGCAAGCCCAGCCATCATCGCCCGAGAGCGCGACGGAAACCAACGGAAGTTTGCTGGAAGTGACTGAACTGCATGAAGTTCGGACGATCAACAAGTGGCTGACCCGGCTCCGTGACGAGTTTGGCCTCCGGGCCGATATCCTGCTGCCGATCGAGGTGACGGGGGACGACCCGCCCCCTCGGTTCATCCTCAACCGCGACGGCGAGGAGCACCCGCTCCTGGACCTCCGGAGCCTGGTGGCGACGATCCGGCACCTGGGCGAGAAGGGGATGAAGATCACCCGGTTCAAAGGTCTGGGAGAGATGGACGCCGAACAGCTCTGGGAAACGACCATGGACCCGACGAAGCGGACCTTGCTCAAGGTCCAGCTCGACGACGTGGCCGCCGCCAACGACCTGTTCACGACCTTGATGGGAGACGATGTCGAGCCTCGCCGCGAGTTCATCGAGAAGCATGCGCTGGAGGTCAAGAATCTGGACGTCTGAGGAATATGGGTCTCGGCCGATTTTCTCTCGTGGGTCGGCGATCGTTCGGTTCGGGTTTTGCACGGGTGATGAGGTGGATCGGCCTCGTCCGCCTCGCGCGTTACCGACAGGCGTGGCACGGGTCCGGTCATCAGGCTTTGTCGATGCGGAGGAAATGATTCGCACGCGTTCGGAACTCCGAACGCGTGGCACCGGGCTCGTTCAACTGGTGCCACGCTTTGCTTTGCGATGGGGAAATCGCCCCGGTGGAGTTGTCTGGGTGGGTCATGAGCGGGATGAGTGAGCAGGATTGAGATCGACTGGCGACCTTCCCGAGCCCAAGCTCCTGGAAGGGAAGGCGGGAACCGGATCGGAGTTCTCGAATTTGGCAGACATGATCGTCGAGCGGCGGGGCTCTGGCCCGCCTGGGCTCGCGCCCGTTGAGGTCCGGCCTTGTCGAGGTCGCGAAGCAGGAATGACTTCGGGAGTCGTCTCCCGGATGTCGGATTCAGCAGCCGTCCCGGATGGGAAGGGATGATGGGGATCACCCAGAAAGGGGCCCGCGGGTTCCGCGCCGCGGTGCGCCCGCGGGGCCAGTCGTGTTCCGGCAAGGGCCGGGTCGCGGTCCCCGCCTCGTCAGCGGG
>JAJYCH010000556.1 GCA_021778575.1 Planctomycetota bacterium | reverse complement strand
TCCGATCTATCCTGCCGTATCTCGACAACGCAGGCTACTTCCAGGAACACGGGACGACCCTCGAAGCCGCCGAGCGTCTGGCCGTCGACGACCCCATTTTTGCCGATCTCGCCAAGACTTCGCCGAGTTTGACGCGCTGCCCCATCTCAGTCTCCTCGACCCGGTCAAATTACCTCGCCATCGCCGGATTAGGCAGCGACGCCCCGACGCTTCCGACCAGTCACCCGAGAGCCGGGATCTTCGGCGACGACCGCCGGGTCACCCCCGCCGACATCAAGGACGGCACCTCGACGACGATGATGCTCACCGAGGCCGAGAACCTCCCTGGCCCCTGGTTCGCCGGCGGCCGGGCCACGGTCCGGGGGCTCGACCCCACCCACCAACCGTACATCGGCGTCAATCGCCAGCTTGGCGGTACTCACTACGGCGGAGCCAACGTCCTGATGGCCGACGGCTCGGTCAAGTTCGTCTCCGAGTCCGTTGACCCCAAAATCCTCGAAGCCCTGAGCACCATCGCAGGCGGGGAGGCGGTTCCGGCCGATCACGATGAATGGTGACGATTTCTTGATCATTCCGGCAAACAAGCCAGCGCGAAAAAAGGGGCTGACGATCCGTCGCCTGATGGTCCTGATCGCCCTGATCGCCGTCGCGATCGTGCTCGAACGCGAAAGCCGCGTGTTTCCCTGCGACTGGCCACGCGCTCGTCAGATCCAATGCCTCAACAACCTCAAACAGCTTGGCCTGGCGATCCACACTTATGAAACGGCCAATGGCGTCTTCCCGATCGGAACGCTGCCTGATCCCGACTTCTCGCCAGACTGCCGGCTCGGCTGGAATTACCTGATTGCCCCCGAACTCGAGATTCGAGCCCCGTTCGCCGACGGCGAACTGGCCCTGGCCTGCGACGATCCGTCGCTCGAAGCCTTCCGCGCCCAGCCGCCCTATCTGCTCAGTTGCCCGGAACTGCTGGATCGAGCGAACGCGAACTATGTGGGGATCGCCGGGCTCGGGCTCGACGCGCAGGACTTGGCGAAAGTTCATCCACGAGCCGGTTGCTTCGGCAACAACCGGGTCATCAACGCGTCCGACATCCGCGACGGCGCTTCCCAGACGATGATGGTCGCCGAGTCGAATCAACGAGTCGGCCCCTGGTTCGCCGGTGGCCGGGCCACGGTCCGGGGGCTCGATCCCTCCCGTCAGTCCTACATCGGCCCCAAGGATCAGTTCGGCGGAATCCACAAGGGCCTAGTCAACGTCCTGATGGCCGATGGCTCGGTCAAAATCCTCAAGAATTCGATCGATCCGAAAGTCTTCGAGGCAGTGAGCACCATCGCCGGAGGCGACCCGGTTCCGGTCGAATTTCCATGACAGACTCGAATGAATTCCTGAACAAGTTACGGTCATCGAAGTGTTCTCAACCCGTCCGGCAGCGCTGGAGCACCCGCAAAATCATGGTCGTCGTCGCCGGCTCCGCCCTGATTTTCGGGCTGATTGCCGGGTATCAGCGAGCCCTTCGCCAAGCCCGCCAGTCCGCCCGAACTTCCCACTGCCTCAACAATCTCAAACAGATCGGCTTGGCCATCGAGTCTTATCGCCAGAACCCGTATGTCCAGACCGGCAACTTCGCCGCCTATCCGCCGGGGACGATTCCGAATCCGGCTTTGCCATTGGAGCGGCGAGTCGGCTGGGCGACCTTGATCTATCGCGACGACACGGAGGGATGCTCGGGTTGTCCCTCCATCTCCCCCTGGCTGGGCTGGGATGACCCGAGTCAGGAACACGGGGCGACCTTCGAAGCCAACAAAATGTACTGTCCGGGGTGCCCTTATCCCACGGCGGCCCGGAAACTCGTTCCGGCAAGCTACATCGCGATTGCGGGCCTGGGAACCGACGCGCCCGGCTTGCCGAAACAACACCCGCGAGCCGGGATTTTTGGCGATGATCGGACCACGAGCCCGGCCGACGTCAGGGACGGTCTGGCAAACACGTTGATGATCGTCGAGTCGCTCGAACCGGCCGGCCCCTGGTTCGCCGGTGGCCGCCAGACGGTCCGGGGGCTCGATCCACTCCGCCAGCCTTATCTCGGCCCTGGCCGCCAGTTCGGCGGGATTCACGACGGCCGCACGAATGTCTTGATGGCGGACGGGTCGGTCCGCTCGTTCCGAGACGCGATCGACCCCAAGGTCTTCGAGGCGCTGAGTACGATGAGCGGCGGAGAAAAGGTCTCGGTTCCCTGAGCAAAAAAGTGTACACTCGACCCGTGAGCCCAGCGAGGCCAGAGCCTTTTCACCCGGAACCGGGACTGCCGCCGATGTCGTCTGAAGAATCCTCCCCGACGAGGGGCAAACGCGAGCGGAGCACCCGCTATCCTGGCGTCCCCCTGGCCGAAAGCGTCGAGCTCTGCGAGTTTATCCAGGAGAACGGGCTCGATGGCTTGACCGCAGCCGATATCGCGACGGCGCTGGGCTACAAGAATATCAAGACCAACACATTCTCCGCGAGGTTGAGCGCCGCCCGGCAATTCGGCCTGCTCGCCTTGAAGGACGAAGGCTACGCCTTGACCCCCTTGGCCCGGTCGATCCTCCACCCGGTCGACCCGACGGAAGTCCCGAAGCTCTATCGCCAGGCGCTCCTCGAACCGCCGCTCTACGCCGAACTCGCCGTTCAGTTCGCCGACAAGAAACTGCCCGAACCATCGATCCTGGGCAACGTCCTCTATCACAACCACCAGATCATCGCGACGGCCAAGCAAGCCGCCGCCGAGTCGTTCCTCGAATCCGCTCGATTCGCTCAGGCATTGGGTGACGACAACGTCTTTCGTCCCAACGGTTCGGTCCCGAAGTCCGATCCGACAACGCCAATCAACAACGGTCAGCGAACCCTCCCCTCCGTCGAGCAAACGCTCGAAGTACCCCCAAATCGATCGCCATCCGGTTCAGCAGACGTCCGGATCGACCTCCGCCTCTGGGGAGCCGACACCGGAAAGTCGATCCGGCTTCGAGCCCCCGAAACCATGACCCAAGAGAGTTACAACCGACTGATCCAGGCCCTGCAACTTCACCTGAGAATTGAGGAACCAGAACCGAATGGCACGAAGTGGTAAAGCTTCGCCCAACCCGTTATGGGCACGGCTTGTCTGGTGAGCTTTTGACGGTGGACAAGGAATTGGGTAAAGCGATCCCCTATGGCATCAACGACCAGACAGCGAACACGGGCTGGGTCTGTCTGGGAGTCGATCACGACACAGCCGAGTTCGCCGTCGAGACGTTGCGGCGGTGGTGGCAGAAGTTGGGGAGTCGGGTGTACCCGGATGCGACGAAGTTGCTGATCACGGCCGATGGCGGCGGTTCCAACGGGTGCCGATGCCGACTCTGGAAAGTGGAACTCCAAGGGTTAGCCGACGAGGTTGGCCTGCGAATCTCGGTATGCCACTTCCCTCCAGGCACCAGCAAGTGGAACAAGATCGAGCACCGGATCTTCTGCCACACCACGGAAAAAATGGCGAGGTCGTCCGCTGGTGAGCCGTGAGGTGATCGTCAACCTGATCGGGAACACAACGACGAAGGAAGGGTTGTCGATCCGGTCGGAGTTGGATGCGAACAGCTATCCGCTCGGTCGAACAGTCACGGACAGCCAGATGGATGGTCTCTCGATCAAGCCGGAAAAGTTCCACGGCGAGTGGAACTACACCATCCTTCCTCGAAGATGATTGAGATAGGTTATTTTGGCGAATCGCCTTAGGAACTGCACTTTGCCAGAAACGACAGGTGTCGGACGCTTCGCTTGGGTTGAAATCTCGGCGCCGAAACTTCGGCGCCGATCGGTCTCGATTGATCCGTCCAACATCATACCACGGAAGGGTCGGGACTCGAATTGCTCAGCCACTTGGCGTAAATTCTGATCCCTTAACAACATCCGAATGGAATTATGTACGAAATTGCTCTCCGGCCCATCATGCAAGGAAATGAGGCCGGTGCCTTGGCTTCGCGGTTCAGCGCCGAGGGACGTCAGTCAGGCCGTTCGATAGCGAGAACCTCTGACAGATGTCACTTCTGGCGAAGTGCAGTTAGGAACAGGCCGGGAATAAATTCCCGGGTGGCATGCTACGCCGTCCACTGATGTGAAATCTCTGGCGGCGGAAGTTTCGATGATTTCTTGGTTTCGGTCGATGTCGCTGGCCTGATTTTCGGCGGCCCTGGAGGCTTCTCTTTCTTCTTTCT
>JAJYCH010000555.1 GCA_021778575.1 Planctomycetota bacterium | reverse complement strand
AGTGGCCTTGCAGACCTTGCTGAACAAGGAAGTAAAAGACTCGGACGAGTTGATCGCATCGGCGCTGAAGAATTCGTCGGATCGTCACTTGCTGGGCAGGACAGCGCTTCAGTATGTGCTCGATCACGGCGGCCAGAAAGCCCGAGAAGCCGCGGTGCTCTATAGCCGGCCCGGCCAACCTTCGGCACTCCGGACCGCCGCCGTTCAGGCTCTGGCCCGGCAGGCGAAGGATGATCCGGAAGCCGAGAAATTTCTGATCGGTCTGCTCGACGACGAGCTTCCCAACGTTCGGACCAGCGCGATGTTCGCCGTCGTCTCCGCCGGCCTGACCGCCGCTCTGCCGAAACTCGAACAGCAGCTTCCCAAGGTCACGGGACGCCCCCGGCAGATGCTCGAATCGCAGATCGAGGCCCTGAAGAACAGCAAGAAACCGGCGAGCCCCCCGGCCGATATTTCGATCAAGGAGATCGCCGATCTCGAACGCCAGGCGCTGGATCTCGAACTTCAGGCCAGGGAAATGCGCAACCGGGCCGAGGCACTGAAACTCAAGGCCGAACGGTCCAAGCTCACGACGCCCAAACCGGCCGGTTGAAGCCCGCGCGAGGCGCTCGACCGACCACGAAAGGACCATCGAAGCGGCTGGATGGCAGGGGTCTCCGGTACTCCGGAACCCCGGTTCACGAGCATCTCTTGCGTCGAAGACCGGGGTTACTGCGTCCCGTAACCCCTGCCATCCTTCATCCGACGGTCTACTTCGGTCGGCGCGGAACCCGGCTGACGCTCGATCGACGATGGTTGATCAGTTGGCCCGCGGAGTCGTTGCGTTCGACCTTGGGCGTCGTCCCATGGCCTCGATCATGGCGCGGCACGACTTCTCGCATCGTTCGAGGGCGACGATCGCGGCCTTCATCTCGGGCAAATCGGACGACGAGACGACACCGAGCGTCTCGCGGCAGGCCGAGCCGCAAGCTTCGCACGAGATCGCCATCAATGGGCTGTGCCGGGCAATATTGGTGGCCGCCAGGGTGCAGAAGCCCGCGCAATCGGTCGTGAACCGCAGCGGTCGGGCATGACTCTTGTTCCCCAGGGCGACCTGGTCGAGACAATGATTCGCCGCCATGTCGCAAGCCCTGGCGCAGTCGCCACAGGCTTCGAGGCATTCTTTGTGGACCTCATCGAGCTTCGCCGAGGGTTCATCGGCTCGGCCCTCTCGACTGGCCAGGGTCGTCAGGCCGATCGCTCCCGCTCCCACGATGCCGATCATCTCGCGCCGATCCATGATGGTGTCCCCTTCGCGCCTGGTCAGTCGAGGGAACGCCACGAACGATAGTCCGGCGAATCAACTCTCCCTCAAACTTGACGCGAGATAGACAGGCAACTCCCGGGCCTGGCGACAGGAATCTTTCGCGATTCGGTGATCTTTCCCGCAACACCGATTTTCACGCATTCTTATCTTCGATTATCAGTGGTGCCAATCCGCACCGTTAAGCATACTGCTCGACGATCTCCCACGGAATTGCCCTGGCGCTGGCTTCGGTTCGGAGAATCTCGGCCACTTTCTTGAGTTCCCGGACCGAATCTCCGTTGAAGTGACAGGTTTCGCCATCGGCTCGCATGACCGCGTAGAGGTGGCTTGTGCGTCGAGGGACCAGAACGCTCGCGGGACCTTTCACGATCGGGGCTCGCTCGTGAAGTTGGGTTTCGGTGATCGAGACGACGTCGTCCCAGTCGAACCGATCGACCTTTTCGCCGGCCACCCGGCAAAATCCGCCGGCAGAGAACTGAAACTTCAGCGACCGGTAATACAGCACCAGCTTGACAAAAAAGAATGTGACAAGAATCCCGGCGGCACAGAGCAAGAAGCAGATCGCCATCACCACCCAACTGATATCCCGCTCATGGTAGATTGGTAGTTTGCCGCCGCTTCGGACGATTTCTCGGATCGCCCAGAACAGCCCGAAGAGGGTCGCGCCGAGGGCCAGCACCGCCAGGATCGCCCCGGCGAACAGGTTCGCGGTCCCGGGTCGAAACTCGGCCTTCGGTTCGCCGAGGATCGCGTCCGATTCGCTCGGAGTCACGAAGGCACCTTCGTCGCCCGCTTGCGGGAAGTCCATGATTCGGTTTCTCACTTCATGGGCGTGAGGTCGCTCTTGCTTCGGCTCGGGTGCCTGGGAGGGGAGGAGACATCCCCCCGGACGATCACGACCGGCCGTACTTCGACGTGTTCTGCTCGGCGTCGGCCAGGTAGAGCATCCGGCCGCAGGTCATGCAGAACTGGAGGGTCTGGCCGTTGATCAGCTCGTTCATGACTTGCGAGGTCAGGGTGACGTAGCAGCCCGAGCAGGCACCGTCCTCGGCGGAGGCGAGGGCGTCGGCCCCTCGTTGCTTGACGGTCCGGCGGTAACGGTCACGCTGTTCTTCGTCGATGAGGGATTCCGCCTCGACGATCGCCTTGTCGAGTTCGGCGAGCTGGGCCTTCTGGGCCTCGGCATGCTCGTCGATCTGTTTGGCCAGGGCGGCGACCTCGTCGGTAAATTTCTTCACTTCGAGTTCGGCTTCGGCGACGAGCCTGGTCTTCTCGTCGACCCGCTCCATCGCTTCGAGGATCTCCCCCTCGGTCTTCTCCATGTGGTTCTTGTCGAGGGCGAGCTGATTCTGGATCGCCTTGTATTCGTCGTTCTTCTTGACGGCGTTGAGCTTGACCTTCAGGTCGTCCGACTTCGACTGCTGGCTCTGGAGATGGTGCTCGTGCTTCTTGACCGCGACCTTCTCGTCCTGGAGGGCCTTCTTGGCGTCATCGAGGGCCTTCTGACGAGTCTCCAGCGCCAGTTTCCGTGCGGCCAGGGTCTTCGGGCCGGAGGTCAGGCGGTCGCGGAGAGCCTTGGCTCTCTGGTGGAGCAGGTGCAGGTCGCGAAGCGTCGAGGCAGTCGAGGAAGGCATGCGTTCCAACTCCTTTGGTCAGGTGCGCGGCCCGGATTCGGGAGGCCGTTGGAGAGGTGTCAGGCGCGATGCGCGGGTAGCGGGTAGCGGGTAGCCGGTAGCGGGTAGCCGGTAGCGGGTAGCCGGTAGCGGGTAGCCGGTAGCGGGTAGCGGGTAGCGGGTAGCCGGTAGCGGGTAGCCGGTAGCGGGTAGCCGGTAGCGGGTAGCCGATAGAAAATACGGTGGAGCAGAGCATCGAGCGCGGAAGCCATGTCTTGTCCCCTCTGACTGCTAACTGCTAACTGCTAACTGCTAACTGCTAACTGCTAACTGCTAACTGCTAACTGCTAACTGCTAACTGCTAACTGCTAACTGCTAACTGCTAACTGCTAACTGCTAACTGCTACCCGCTACCCGCTACCCGCTACCCGCTACCCGCTACCCGCTACCCGCTACCCGCTAACTGCTTGCGAAGTTCAACAAAAAAACCGCCGGCCACCCAGGGGGGTGGCCGGCGGTTGTGATTGCCGGATCAACCGGTACTTTCGAGGAAGCCTTCGAGTTGCCGGCTCCTCACGGGATGTTGCAACTTCCGGACAGCCTTGGCCTCGATCTGGCGGACCCGTTCTCGGGTCACCTTGAAGATCCGGCCGACTTCTTCGAGGGTATACGTGTACCCGTCGCCGAGGCCGTAGCGGAGCTTGATGATCTCGCGTTCGCGGTAGGTCAAGGTCTTCAGGACGCTGTCGATCTTGTCCTTGAGCATTTCCTGGGTGGCGGCGTTGATCGGGCTCTCGGCCGCTTCGTCCTCGATGAAGTCGCCGAAGTAGCTGTCTTCCGACTCTCCGACCGGGCGGTCGAGCGAGATCGGGTGACGGCTGATCTTCATGACTCGCCGGGTCTCTTCGATCGAGATGTTGGCGGCCTTGGCCGTTTCCTCGATGGTCGGCTCGCGTCCCTTCTCCTGGAGGAGTTTCTTGGAGACGTTCCGGAGCTTCGACATCGTTTCGATCATGTGGACCGGGATGCGGATCGTCCGGGCCTGGTCGGCGATGGCCCGGGTGATCGCCTGGCGAATCCACCACGTCGCGTAGGTGCTGAACTTGTAGCCTCGGCGGTACTCGTACTTATCGACCGCCCGCATCAGGCCGGTGTTCCCTTCCTGGATCAGGTCGAGGAACGACAGGCCGCGATTCCGGTACTTCTTGGCGATCGAGACGACCAGCCGGAGGTTGCCGCCGGAGAGTTCGCGCTTGGCCTGCTCGTACTCCTTGAACCGGCTGTTCATGGCCTCGACGCGGC
>JAJYCH010000554.1 GCA_021778575.1 Planctomycetota bacterium | reverse complement strand
CTGGGAAAACGCTCTAGCTTGCCGCCGCCTCACGAATCTTGGTCATCACCGGCACGACGATCTCGGGCGGAACAAATCGGGCGAGCGCTTCTTCCTTGCCAAACCGAGCCACCTGCTTGATCAGGCTGCTGGAGACGTGCGAATATTCACCGTCGGCCATCAGGAAGACGGTCTCGATCGCCGGATCGAGCCGCTGGTTGGTCATGGTCATGCTGAATTCGTATTCCATGTCCGAAAGCGTGCGCAAGCCGCGCAGAATGATCCTCGCGCCGATCCGCCGGACGAACTGCACGGTCAATTCCTCGAAAGGCTCGACCGAAACGTTCGGAAAAGGAGCCACCACAAGCCTGGCCAGCTCGACCCGCTCGTCGATCGTGAACAACGACTGCTTGCTGGGGTTGATACCGATCGCCACGACCAGGTGATCGAACAGCATGCAGCCTCGACCAATGACGTCGAGGTGCCCGAGCGTCAGAGGGTCAAAGGTTCCGGTGAAAACCGCCGTGCGTGACGAATCGAGTCCGGTCATGGGCGACGCCTGAATTTCTCGAAGAGGAATTTCGTCACGAACAAACACATAATCTATACTTCATGAACGTTGGACGTTGTCAGACACCACGAAACGCCTCGGCCAGTCGCCCCAGATCGTCGGCATTATTATAGATGTGCGGGCTGACGCGGACACGCCCGCGACGGCAGGCCAGCGCGATTCCTCGATCGCGTAACCCCAGCGCGAACGCGTCGGGATCAATCCCTGGCCGTTCCAACGCCACGATTCCTGACTGATCTTCCGGACGCGTTGACCCGTAGACCGACCATCCCGCCGATCGGGCGATCTCGCGGACCGCTTCGGCCCGGTCGAGAATCCGGTCGGAAACGACTTTGGGACCGATCTCGAGAAAAATCTTCAAGCTCTGAGCGAACGCCTGGAGCGGAGCCATCGCGAACGTTCCTCCCTCCCACCGCGAGGCGTCGGGCTTGAGGTTGAACTCGACCGTCGACGCGTTATAGGAACTCGTCACGCTCTTCCAGCCGACGCCGATCGGCCTGAGTCGCTCGATCCATTCGCGGCGGATGTAAAGCAAACCCGCCCCTTCAGGACCGAGCAACCACTTGTGCCCGTCGGCGGCCAGAAAGTCGATGGGGGTCGTCGCGACATCAATCGTGAGCGGTCCCAGCCCCTGAATCGCGTCGACGAAAAATGCGATTCCACGCGACCGGCACAACTCTCCGATCAGGTTCAGGTCGTTCCGGAAACCGGTGGCAAATTCAACGTGGCTGATCGTCAAAACCCTGGTTGTCGAATCAATCGCCGCCGCGAGGTCGTCCACCCAGATCCGACCATCCGCGCGGGTCGGCACGGTCCGGAGGGTCACGCCCCGGTCACGGAGGTTCATCCACGGATAAAGATTCGACGGATATTCTTCACTCGCCGTCACGACCGAATCACCCGGCTGCCACGGATAACCTTCGGCGATCAAGCCGATTCCATGGGTTGTATTGGGAATAAAGGCGATCTCGTCGGCGCCGGCGTTGATGAGCTGGGCACAGCCGACGCGAGCCTCCTCAACCTTCCGCCCCCAGGCCGGCCAGTGGACAACCCCGTGCCGCTCCTGGTCGTCGATCCAGTCCCGCAGTGCCAGGCCCGATCGCCGAGGCATGGGTGCCACCGCCGCATGGTCGAAATAGGCCCAATGCTCGGTGACCGGAAATTCCTGGACCCGCAGTGCATCCCAATCCATCACCAGTTCCCCCAGGTCGCGAATCGCGAGCGAGTCGCCAGCCTAACGACCGATCGCACCATTCACCAGCCTATTCCCAGGCGACATCCCCGGACGACTGGCTACCTGGATTCCCATTTCTTACAAACCCTTGCAGAAAATGGGTGGTCAACTTGACCATCCACTCACGGCTCCATTCGACCGGATCAGGACCGATGGTTGACGTTAATCGCGTGAAAATGGACCGTTGCGAACAAATTGCGAACGAGACGATTGACATGGCATGCAACGTGCCCTTAGTTTAGAGCTGCTTTCAGGTGTGAAGGATCCATCCGATTTTCCAACTGGAGTGGGAGCGATCCATGCTGGTCTTGAGCAGGAAGCTAGGCGAGAAGATCGTGATCGGCGACTCTATCGTTCTGACCGTCGTGAAAATCGACCGCAACCAGATCCGTCTGGGAATCGAAGCCCCGGTGGACGTGGCGATCTTTCGCGAAGAAATTGCTCCGAGCCGTCCCGCCGAGAGCGCTGTCGTCGCCTCGGCATCCGACCGCGTTTGATCGACGCGTTTTCCGGTCGGCGGATCTCGACCAGGGTCGAGATCAAGGCCAGACCTTGTCAAGCGATTGCTTGACCCGTCCCGCCACCGCCCTCGGTTCGAGTCCGAGGATTGACCGACACTGGGACAACGGCTCGACGGTCACGGGGCCGTCGTATCCTTCGCTCTGAAGTCGCGTCAACAATCCGCGAATTTTCACCGCTCCGTTCTCACCGGGAAGCCCTCGGTTCGCGTCGATGATCGACCCTCGCGCCCCGTCAGAATCAGGCGGGAGGTCGGCGATATGGACCCAGATCACCCGGTCCACGCCCCAGGCGAAGGCGGCCTCGGTCGATTCGTCCGCCGCGTAGAGGTGGAAGGCGTCGACCAGGATTCCCAGGTTTGGCGATTCTGCCCAGATTGCGCCGAGTTCTCGATCAAGGTCGCCCATCCGGCAGACGAATGGCTCGCCTCGGCCCGTTCGGAATGATTCGACGCCGATCACTTCCAGTCCGAGCTTGATGTCAAATTCCGCCAGAACTCGGGCGATCATGCCCAGTCGCCGGACGTGGAGAGCCACGACCTCACGCCTGTTGCTGTTCCGATCGGGCAGTTCGGGCATGACCCAGGTTCCGGTTCGCGTCAGCCCGAGAATCTGGGCGGCCTGGAGGATCGGCTTGAGTCGGGCCAGATTTTCCAGGAAGCCGGCCTCGTCGGTTCTCCAGTCAAACGGAAACGGGAAGGCTCCGGCCCTGAGCCCGTTCTGGTCGAGTTGCGCCCGAACTTCGCGGGGGTCGACGCCCGACTGAACGATGTCGCGCACCATCAGATCGACTCCCGCGAAACCGGTCGCGACGGCGATTTTGATGGTTTCTTCCGGGTCCAGGCCAGCTAATCCAACGGCTCTGGCATTGAAACTCGCGAACATGACGGCTCCCTTTGTCGGAACGCGACGATTGATCGGATCGAGACGCGTTGTAGGGATTCAGCATCGACGATTTTCCGGCTCATGACGAGAGGAAGGCGTGAGTTCAAGTCGGTTCGCGACCGGCCCCTTGGCGCGAAGCAAGCGAAGCTTGACAATCAACGCTCATTCCTGCTCGGGACGGGGGGGGTCGGGTCGTGTCGCGCCGCCGCAACGTGGTGGGTCGGGCGAGTTCGCGAAGGAGGCGAGATGCTGTCGACGTGGATCGAGGCGGCCGCGAAGGGGCGACACGGGGGACAGGTCCGCGCCGGGATGTGGTCGGCGGTTGTCGTCGGAACGCATCCGATCGAGGCCGATCAGGAGGTCTGGCTCGAATTGAGCGCCGACGACCTCGCCATCGGACCGTTACCGGCCTTCTGGATCGAGAACAAGGGGGTCAACAGCCTCTGGCACGTGCCGATCCCACCGCAGGCGGTCAATGTTCGTCTGCACTATCGGTCGCGAGCGAGTTGCCGGGGCGAGTCGGCAGCCAGCCGGTTTCAAGATACGATCGTCCGTCCCAACCTACCGGACCGGACCGAGTCTCCCGAAGCCGGAGCCACGGCTCCCGAAGCCCTGGTCGGCAATCGGATGATGACGGTCCGGATCGACTCGCGCGGGGCCACTCACGACGTCTATTTCCCGACCGTCGGGTTGCACTCCGATGTCCGGCCCGCCGAGGGTGAATTACCCCGGAGCCGTTCCCATTTTCAGGCGATCGTGGCCGGGCTGGCTCTCGGACGGCGGCTCGACTGGTTCAGCGAACGGCTGTCCTGGGGAACTTTCCAACATTATCAAGGGGCGACAAACCTCTTGATGACCGAGCTAACCTGGCGGCATGGGCCGTTTCGGGTCCTGGCAACCGACTTCGTCGCCAAGGGAAAGTCAATGCCCCGGACCGCCGGCGGAACCGAGACACCCGGCCAGTATATCAAGCGCTTTCGCGTGATCAATGATGGAGCCGAAGCCTCGACCGCTATGTTCGGGCTCTACGTCCAGGCCGAGGTCA
>JAJYCH010000553.1 GCA_021778575.1 Planctomycetota bacterium | reverse complement strand
CCGAGTTTGAGGTCGATCCGCCACTTCCGCGCGATCGCGCCCGGTTCGACCCGAAAATCGATCGAATAGGCCAGTTGGGGACCACGAATCCGGTACGATCCCTCGTCGAGACTGAGGTCGAGAACCATCCGCTCGCCCGGTCCCACCCGGGCCTGAGCCGCCACGTGCGGTGAGTGAGCCGGGCTCCCCGCGCAGTAGGTCCCAAGATCGGTCTCGCGGATCTCGGGATGGACCCGGAAAATCAGCTCGACCGAGTTGGCGAAATCGAGATCGTAGTCGAGTCGGCACGCGTCGCAATGGCCGTGATCCTTCAGCGCCCGGAGCGTACCGATCACCTCCGAAGGAATCCGGCAGACCGGACAGAGCAGGTCCCAGAGGAGAATCAGAACGCCTTCAGCCGCTCCCCGGAAACAGGCCTCGACCAGCCCCGAAGGTTCCACTCCCAGCCGCCGGGCCAGCGCCAGCGGCCTGATCCGAGCGACCTCTTGAGCCGGGGCCAGTTCGAGGAAGTCGCCGAGCCGCTCGACGACCACCGGTTCGATTCCGCGACGACCGAGCTGATCGAGCCAGCGTTCGAGCCGTCGACGCTGTTCGGTCCCCAAGGGTTGCGGAGCCTCGAACGGATCGATCGTCGGGTCGCGACCGAGCTTGCCCGTCAAGGCGGCGTCGATCCGGCGATAGACGCGGTCGATGCTCTTACGTCCGCGAGTGCCGATCTCGAACGCCGCGATCGTCTTGCCGACGACACCTCTCGGCTTGATCTTCACCCGATGTGACAGGTTCGTCCCTCCGCCGGCCCGAGGACTCAGCTCGACGACGCTGACAAACCACTCGAACGGCCCACGCTCGAACTCGCGGACCACCCCCATTTTCCGCCCTTCAATCCACTCGAACGGATGCTCGCGCCACGAGAACTCCAGCCCCGACTTGCGGAACTTCGCGTGAGTCTGCGAACCGCCCGCCGGGTCGGGTTCGACCTCGAACTGGACCGAAGACAGGCCGATCGCCCGGTTGAACCGTTCGGTGTTCGAGACCATCGGCCAGAGCGCCCGAGAGCTCGCCTCAAGCTCCCACCGCCAGTCGAACGTCGCGATCTCGCGAGGGTCGCATTCGGGCAAACGCGGGTGCATTTCGAGCCCCGTCGGCTCCCCTCGAAGCAACCGTTCGAGATCCACCAGAAGTTCGCCGGCCGAGGCGTAGCGATGCTCGGGCAATTTGGCCAGCGCTCGGTTGACGATCGAGCAAGCCGCGTCGCTGAGCGAAGGAACCAGGACCTGGAGGTCGGGGACCGGCTCGTCGCGATGCTTCGCCATGACAATCAGCGGCAGCTCGCCCTGAAACGGCGGATGTCCGGCCAGGAGGGTAAACAGCGTCGCGCCCATCGCATAAACATCCGCCTGGGGACCGATCGCGCGATCACCCAGGCATTGCTCGGGCGACATGTAGAGCGGAGTTCCGATCACCGCTCCGTCACGCGTGAGGACCAATGATTCCGACTCGACCACATGCCTCGCCAGTCCAAA
This sequence comes from Planctomycetota bacterium, assembly GCA_021778575.1. Taxonomy (GTDB): domain Bacteria; phylum Planctomycetota; class Planctomycetia; order Isosphaerales; family Isosphaeraceae; genus Tundrisphaera. Next base: position 2,718 of record JAJYCH010000553.1, on the reverse strand, counting down.
ATCGGCCAGCTTTACCCGAGGGATTGTCGGTGGCTCGACTTCTCCAACAGAATCGTCGTCGCGAATCACCAGGATGTTTTCCGGCTTGATATCGCGATGGACGATCCCTCGCGAATGAGCCCCTTCGAGCGCCCGAGCCACGTCGGCCAGAATCGAGAGTCCCGTGCGTTCGTCCGCGTTTCCTTGCCGAATCAACCATTCGGCCAGATTGATTCCATCAACAAACTCCAGGGCCAGGAAATGAATCCCATCGTCCTCATTGACCTCGATCAGATTCGCGATTCGCGGATGGCGGACCTCGGCTAGAAGCCGCGCCTCCTTGTAAAATCGCCGGAGCGAATCGGTACGGGCGGCGAAAGCGGGGCGGAGGATCTTGATGGCGACTCTCGATCCGTCCGAAAGGTCCTCGCCCCGATAAACCGTTCCCATCCCTCCTTCACCCAGCCACTCGACCAGCCGGAACCGGCCCAGAATTTCGCGGTCCAAAGCGCGTTTGACCAGGATCGGCGCCCCGTTGCTACCGAACTCGGTGGTCACCGAAGTCTCCGACCCGACGGCAGGTTCAAGCTCCTGAGTGACCCGACTCATGACCGTCTCGACGGTCAACCGAGTCAGGACGGCCCGGGCCGACGGCCGGGCAGAGGGGTCATCGGCCAGCATCTCGCCCAGTAGCCTGCCAACCTCGGACGAATGGACGACGCCCGAAGTCGCCAGCCCGGCCAGTCGCCAATCGAGGATGATTCCCATCGCATAAACGTCGGCCGCGGGGTCGGAGCCACTTCCTCGACCAAGCTCCGGCGCCCGACACGACGCGTCGAGATCGCTTGTCGATTGACCCGGTTCCACCGACTCCACGATCAAGCCGGTCCAGTCCAGGACCAGTCCGCCCGCTTCACGCCGCCGAACCAGCCCCGGCGCGATCTCGCCATGAGCCAGGCCCAGGCGGTGCCCGGCGGCCAGTGCTCCCGCCAGCTCGACCGTCCGGGCGATCGCCTCACCTTCCTCGCGCCCCAGTTCCGTCAGAGTTGGCCCATCAATCCACTCGCGAGCCAGAAACGGCGGCTCCGCCTCGGTCTCGACACTCAAGAGCCTTCGAGTCGAGGGATGATCGATCATCGCGACCAGTCGGAGTCGCCGGAGGATCTCCGTCCAGCGACCAGGATTGGCACGCGCCGATTCAAGTACGATCAGTTCGACGAGCGTCCCATCGTCCCGGTCCTTCGCCTGATAACCGACGCCGTCCGGTCCCGATCCGAGCTGTCTCACCAACTGGTACTGCTCAAGACGCATCAAAGACCTCTTGAGCCGGCCGAGGCGGCTCCGGCCGACGGTTCATCGGGTCAACTTTTTCGATCGATTCTGGTTGGCGGTTCCTGATCAGTCTCCGCCGGTTCGACCCGAATCGTCCTGATCCGGGTAGGATCAGCTTTCACGACCGTCAGGAGCTGTCCATCGATCGTCACGCGGTCCCCCGTCCGGGCCAGGCGGCCCAGCAGGTCGAGAATCAAACCGCCGGCGGTCTCAGCGTCGGTTTCGGGAAGATCCAGACCACAGGTTGAACCCAGGACATCGAGCGGGCAGGTCGAATCGACCTCGAAGATTCCATTTCCGAGGTCCATGACCAGCGGGCTCTCACGATCGAATTCGTCCTGGATCGGGCCAACCAGTTCCTCAAGAACATTTTCGAGGCTGACCATCCCGACGACGCTCCCGTACTCATCCAGGAGCATCGCCAGGTGGACCCGATTCTTCTGGAACTCACCGAGAAGCTGGTCGAGCCGGAGCGATTCCGGCAAGAACGGGATGCGCCGGAGCACCTTCCGGAGATCGGGCCGGGCGTTTGAAGTTCCGCCGAGCCGGAACAGATCCTTGACATGAATCATGCCCAGAACCGTCGTCAGATCATCCTCACAAAGTGGGTAACGCGTATGACCAGCCTGACGGGCGACCCGCAGATTATCCTCCAGCGGACGAGACAAGCTCAGGTAGACCACGTCGGGACGGGGAACCATCACACGCTTGGCCGTCTTTTGTTCGAGATTCAGCACGTTCTCGATCATCATCCGCTCATTTCGCGAGAGATGACCGCCGGCCACGCTCTCGGCCACGATATGGCGCAGTTCTTCTTCGGTATGGGCGACCTCGGCATGGTCGAACTGACCCAGTCCGATCAGCCGGAGCGTCCAGTTGCTCGCGTTATTGAGCAACCAGATCACCGGGAAGAAGACATAATAGAACGCGATCAGGACCGGAGCCGTCCAAAGAGCAATCGTCTTGGCCGAGCGAATCGCCAGGCTCTTGGGAGCTTGCTCTCCCAACGCCATGTGCAAGAACGTCACACACGAAAACGCCAGAACCCAGGACAGCGTCAGGCGAAAGCCACCGAGCGGAATTCCTCCACCCAGACCAAGTTGCGTCAACCGAGGCTCGAAGAACAATTCGATGACCTGGTCAATCTCGTACCCCAGCGCCAGGCTCGCCACCGTGATTCCCAGTTGCGACGCCGACAGATAAGCATCCAGGTGATCGAGCGCCCGGCTGGTCAGCTTGGCCGCCCAGTTCCCCTTCTCGGCGAGTTGATCGATCTGGCTCGTCCGGACCTTCACCAGAGCGAATTCGGCGGCGACGAAGAATCCGTTGACGAATATCAACCCGGCGATGATCAGGAACTGCGAGGCGGGCATGAGGAAAGGCGTCCCGTCGAGGCAGAGGACAAGC
>JAJYCH010000552.1 GCA_021778575.1 Planctomycetota bacterium | reverse complement strand
ATCTAGATGTAAAAGCGCTGGTCAATTCCAAAAACGATCTCGAACGATTCAAATTGTTCCGAGTCGTCAAAGATTTCGAGAGTATGCCCCGATTCGAAGTGGAGCTGGAATGAGCCTGGAGCGTTGAGTGTGTCGAGATATCGAAGTCGCACCCGCGTTACGGACTAAACAGCCGTGCTCTCCGAGTCCAGAACCCCCTCCAATTCGCACTGTCGACCGCCCGGACTCAGGATGCGACCCTCGTCACTCACCGACGAGAAGTTCCACCCCCATTCGACGTCGTCGAAGTAAAGAACCGCTTGTTCCCGCACGGCGACAACCCAAACCCTCTCGTCACCCGCCATCTCGGACCTGCGGATGACAGCCTGCCAAGGCTCGACCCGACATTTGTCGAGCATCGCCTTCTGCGCCTCGTTGAGGGCTGCTTCTTGTAATGCCACGAGCGAATCGAATTCGATCCGGCTGATTGGGCGCCAAGTTTCATGCATAGTACACACTTGTGTATATCATTAAGTCTCGCTCACGAATCCGGATTATCGATCAATTCCTGCAACCGGGCGGCCAGCTCGGGCGGAACGGTCACCACGGTCGATTGATCGATCAGGCCGACGTCGATGAAGTCTTGTAGGTGCACGATATCTTTATGTCGATACGACGTGAGTTTCATCCGGATTAAGGCCGGTAGCGTGAGCACCTGGAAAGAAGGTCCTCGCTCGGACTCGGTGACGTCGGGGGTAGGACAGACGTACTCGGGCCGCACTTTTTCATTGGCGAAGACGACATGGACGGCATCACGGGCTTTGGAATTAGGCCCATCGAGGAAAAGGTCAATCCCTTTGACGTGTCTGGGGATGAAACCCACAGTCGCAAGGGCGGCCGAGGCGGCATCGAGGTCGGATCGTCGAAGAAGAATATCGACGTCCTGAGTATTACGGACGGCCGCTTCGTCGACCTTGGCAACCCAGGCCGCGACTGCGTTACCACCGACGACCGCGTAAGGGACACTTGCGGCATCAAGAGCCGCTGAGGCTCGGACGAGACGCTCTGTCACCTTTTCCACGGCGCTCACCATTCTCTGGAGTGAAAATTGGCCATAGGGTTCGGCCATAGATCGATTCCCCGAGGTTTACTGTCCAAACCATGCATCTCTCGTTTTCGACCTTGAACCAACGGTGCCGGTTTGTCAAGGTAATGGGGCGTCCGATCGGGAGTGTTGCGACGGAGGGTCCGCGCTCGGACCCCTACAGCCCTGGGGGAGTGGACATGGAGGGAACTCGCCCGGACGACGCGGCTCCGGATTCTCCGGAACGAATGCTCGACGCTCTCCGCGACCATCCTCCGTCGGGCGATCCGGGGCGGGATGCCCAGCTTGCCCGGATTGTCGAGCGATTCCCGGCCGAACGACTGGTCGAGGCCGTCCGCGGGCGGCTCCGGAACCTCGGCGGCGCGGATGGCGAGGCGATCCTCCGGCTGGTCGAGGCCTATGCCAGCCCCGAACTGCTCGAAGAACTGGCCCAGGCGGTCGAGGATCAGCCTGATCTTGCACCGGAGCGCGCCTGGGAAGCGCTCGCGTTGCTCGAAGGGGCGGGTTTGCTGGAGGAACATCCGGCGCTTTCGGAGTGGTGGGACGACCTGAACGAGTCGCTCGAACCGGGCGAGGCGCTGGAGACTCTGGTCGAGCAGTTGGAGGAGGAACCGAACGGGTCGTGGGTCGCGCTTCAGGGGTTAGGGGCGGTCGAGCCGGAGGTCCGCGCCGAGATTCTCGAAGGGCTGGCCGACTTTCCGAGCGGGCCGGGCTTGATCTCGTTCTTGCGGCTCCTGAGCTTCGCGCACGACCGGCTCACTCGCGACGCGGCGCTCGACGCTCTTTCGGGCCGGGCCGACTTCGACGACGAACATCGCTACGCCTGGGGCGAGATCGCCCACGACCACCCCGACCCCAAGGTCCGCGAGCGAGCGATCCGATTGCTCGAACCCGAAGCCAGGCAAGCGATCGCCGAGGCGCTCGACAACCCCGCGCGAGCCCGGCCGGTCGCGATCGGCCATCTGGTCACGGCGCTCGACGGGGCAGGGCAGGGGTCGATCCTGGTGGCCAGCCGCGATCGCGGTGAACTGGTCGTTGCGCAGTACGTTTGCGACGTCTGGCGCGGGGTGATCGAGGTGGTCGGGCATGTCGACGACGATCCGACCTTGCCCGAAACTCTGTTCGAGGAGTTCGAGGCCCAGGCCGATCGCGACTTCGTCCGCGATTCGGCGAAGCTGGCCGAAGGGCTCCTGGCCGGGTCGCTCCTGCTCTGCGGACCCGAGACAAACCCGGCGCTCCGGTACTGGGTCGAGCGGACGGTCGGTCCCGAGTTCGCCCCCCGTCCGTTCGTGGGGCTGGTCCGCGACGAGGAACTGGCGACGCACGCGCTCGAAGGCTTGAGCGAGCCGATCCGCCTGATCCTCGACGCCTGTCCCGACTGGGTCGACGCGTCGGATCTGACGTACGATCTGGCCGAGGAGATCGCGCTTCGATCGGCGGCGAAGCCGCCCGACCCGAAACGTGACGCAGGAGCTTATCGGTATCTGTTCGAGCATCGCCTGCACGCGAGGCTCGAACATTATCGCCGGATGCTCTTGTGGATGGCGTCGTTCTGGGAGGCGTCGGGAGACCCCGACCTCGCCCGATCGAGCCTGACACTGGCCTGGCAGCTTGCCGACCCCCAGAACGCGGTGCCCGCCCACCCGTTCACCGTCGACCTGACGACCCGAAGCCTGATCGCCGCGATCGCCGACATCCAGGCCGGGCACGACCCCCGAGGGCGCTAGTCGATCATTCCGGTCTCGGCGCAAACAGAAAGGCGGTCGAGGCTCTTTCGAGTCTCGACCGCCTTGTTATCCAGCCGTCGGCAGAGCAGAGGTTAGTTACTTCTTGTCCGACTTCGCGGCGGCCTTGGCGGGTGCGGCCTTCGCCGGCGCGGCGGCCGGCTTGGAAGCCGTCTTCTTGGCCGAAGCGGCTTCCTTCTTCTTCTTGTTGTTCGCTTTGTCCTTCGGTGCCTTGTCGCCCATCTTCGGTACTCACTTTCGGGCAAGTGGTCATCGACCGAGGAGACGTGAAAAAGGCCCGAGATCGGTCGGATCGGGCTTCAATCGAGTGTGCCCGACGTTGACATTTCAAGCAAGGGCTTTTGGTCGGGAATTCGATCGAGATTTCGCATCGTTCCGGGTGGGTACACCTCTCGATTTTGGCCCAAGTCATCCAGGCCGGAAATCTCGTTCTCACCGTCCTCCGTGGGAATGCGGTCCAGGACGCTCCTGCGTGCTCTTTCGAGCGCTGTGGGTCTACCCAAATTTTCTGGGGGCCTGCGGACGGATTGGTGATCTGGAGTGCGAGAGCTTGCTCTCGCTCTGCTTCGTGGAGCTTGCTCCACGGTCCAGATTCGGCTCTGAGCAAGCTCCGGTCGCCAGAGCGAGAGCAAGCTCTCGCACTCCAGAGAGGGCTTCCTCGCGCGTAGCTATTAAGGACAGGCCCGACCAGAGCCCCCCAGAAATCCGGATGCACCCGAGCACTGTCGCCGAAGCGAAAAAGGCCCACGCGGAGCGTGAGAACGAGAAAGTCCCCTCTGCTTCGAGCCAAAATCGAGACGTACACCCGTTCCGGCTTGTCCGTCAGACCTCGATCGGCAAGTCGAGTCGTTCGCCCCACTCGTTCCACGATCCGTCGTAATTGGCCCATTCCGGAAAGCCGAGCCGGGCGAGATGGAACAGCACGACGGTCGCGGCGACTCCGCCATTGCAGTAGGCCACGACCGGCTGGTCGGGCCGGAGCCCGAGGCCGTCGATCACCCGGGCGATCTCGTCGAGCGGGCGAAAGCCGCCTCCTTCGGCGAAGAACAACTCGCGGGCGACATTCACCGCGCCGGGGATGTGGCCGCCTCGCGCTCCTCGACGGCGGGCGGCCGTGAACTGGCCGGCGTCGCGAGCGTCGAGAAGTTGCAGCCCCGGCTCGCCGAGTCGGCCGAGAAGTTGTTCGGCGGTCGCTCGAAGGCCCGGTCGAGGACGCGGGGTGAAGATCTTCGGCAGGCTGGCGACCGGCGCGGTCTCGACCGGTCGGTCTTCCTCGACCCAGCGGTTCCAGCCGCCGTCGAGAACGCTGACCTGGTCGTGTCCGTAATAGGTCAAGGCCCACCAGAGCCGGGTGGCGAACTGTCCGCCCATGTGGTCGACGGCGATGACATGCGTCTCGTCGCCGATCCCCGACTCTCCCATGA
>JAJYCH010000551.1 GCA_021778575.1 Planctomycetota bacterium | reverse complement strand
AATAAGGTTCCCGAGAACCTGCTCAAGTTCTACCTCTACTTCTCCAGCCCGATGAGCCGGGGCGAGGTCTACGACCGGGTCCGCCTGCTCAAGGCCGATGGTCAGCCGGTCGATCAGCCGTTCCTCAGGCTCGGCGAGGAACTCTGGGACCCGACCGGGACGCGCTTGACCTTGCTGCTCGATCCCGGTCGGATCAAGCAAGGGCTCAAACCTCGCGAGGAATTCGGCCCGATCCTCGAAGCTGGCCGGACCTACACGCTGGTGATCGACGCCGCCTGGCTCGACGCCGACGGGAACCCGCTCGGCACCAGCTTCCGCAAGACATTCCAGGCCGAGGCCGCTGACGAGATCCAGCCCGACCCCAAGACCTGGAAGTTCACCCGCCCACCCGTCTCGACCCGCGAACCGCTCGAAATCCACTTCCCGGAACCGCTCGACCGAGCCTTGATCGAGAGTGGCCTGACGCTGGTCGACGCCCGAGGAGCCGAGATCGTCGGCAAGCTCGAAATCGATCAGGACGAGACCCGCTGGCGGTTCACCCCTGAAGCTCCCTGGCTCGCGGGAAGTTACACGCTGGAAATCGACAACGAACTCGAAGACCTCGCCGGCAACAACCTCCGCCGCCCCTTCGAGATCGACATCCAGCGCGACACCCCGCTCCGACCCGACGCGAAGATCATCCGCTGGCCGATCACCCTTGGTTCCCGACAGAGCGGCCGGTAAGAGTTCGGGATTCGACCGATCGGTTGTCACAAACCAACATCGTTGCAGTACAGCACACAAGATCGTTCCAGGGATTGGATCGACAGAGAGTGTCAGTCCTTCCCGACTCTCATCACCTCGTAAATCAAGAAATCAGGACAACTTAATCCATGACAGACCAGCCTCGAAGATGGCGGTTCCGGATCACTCTCCGGGCCTTGATGGTGGTTGTGCTGGTCGTGGGGGGTCTGCTGGCCTGGAAAGCGAACCGGGCAAGAAGCCAGCGCCGAGCCGTCGCGGCGATCAAGGCAGCCAAGGGTATGGTTCTGTACGATTTTCAGTACGACCTGCTCAACCAGGTGCCGAAAACCAAGCCGAACAAGGAGCCGAGCGGTCCGAAATGGCTCCGGAAGCTGCTGGGCGACGAGTATTTCCAGGAGGTCACGATGGTCCAGCTTCCTGAACCGGTGACGACTGACCTGATGTCTGACCTGGCGACGCTCGACCGGGCTGTCTTTCTTGTAATAAATATATCGAAATTCAATAAAAAGTCGTTTGATCAGCTCACAAGCATGCCAGACCTTCAGGGGCTGTCGATCACGCAATCGGCCGTGTCGGACGAGACATTGGCCGAACTGGCGAGAGCGAAACGGCTCAAGAGGCTATGGATCACCGGAGCGAACGGGGTGACCGATTCAGGGATGTCGGCACTAGCGAATCTGCCCGATCTCAGAAGTCTGACGATCATGATGGCGCCGAAATTGACCGCCGCCGGCCTGAAGAACATCGGGCCGGCGCTTGCCGAACTGGAAATGCTGAACCTCTATCAGACCGGGCTGACCGACGAGGGGATGGAGTGCCTCGACGAGTGCCGTAAGTTGAAAACTCTGGCCCTCTCGAGCGCGACGATCGGCGACTCGGGATTCGCCCATTTCCGGAACATGGAATCACTCAAGCAGTTGGTGGCCAGTTCCACGAAGGTCACTGACAACGGGCTGGCGGCACTGGCGGGGTTGAAGAACCTCCAATCGCTTTCACTCGGCAAGACCGCGATCACGGGCGCTGGCCTGGCTCAACTGGAAAACCTCGACAAGCTGGAAAACCTGATGCTTCAGGAGACCGAAGTCACGGATGAAGGTCTGAGAGCAATCGGCAAACTGAAGGGGCTGAAGTCGGTCGCTCTTTCCGGAACCAAAGTCACGCCCGAGGCGATTGCCGCCCTGAAAGCCGAGCGGCCAACGCTCCGGGTCGTCTCGGGACCGATCACGCCGTTCCGACGCCCCCCTGCCCCGGCTCCGACCGCCGCGCCCTCGGCGAAATGAGTCGGAAGACGTCTTAGTCTTACATCACCACTTGTCGATTGGTCCCGATGGCACCGGGACTTTGGGCTCGAAGTGCCCGGGGATCGGCGAACTTGGCCCAGCTTCGCGGATTGCCTCGACGGTTTCATCAAAGATCTGGATGCTGTCGAGGTTGATCAACTGGTGGTACAGCTCTTTCTTCGGCCGGATGGCGTGGCTGTACCACTTGAGGATCTTGCGGAACTGGAAGCAGGCGTGACGCTCCCCCCGGCGCTCGTGGAGCCGGTGGAAGTGGGTCACCATCGTGTCGACACGCTCGTCGAACGTCGGTTCGGGGCCGGGGTGACCATGTTCGACCCAGTGGGCAAGCTGGCGGAACAGGAACGGGTTCGACAGCGCCCCCCGGCCGATCGAGATCGCGGCGCAACCGGTCTCGCGAAACATCGTCTCGGCGTCGTGGAGCGTCCGGATGTCGCCGTTGCCGACGACGGGAATCGAGTGGACGGCGTCGACCACCGCCTTGATCCCGTCGCGGTTCACGTCCCCCTTGAAACCTTGCTCGCGGGTCCGCCCGTGAATGATCACCGCCGCCGCGCCGACTTTCTCGAACGACCGGGCGAGCGCGGGAGCCGAGAGATTGGCGTCGTCCCAACCCAACCGCATCTTGACCGTGACCGGAACCTCGACGGCATTGACCACGGCCTCGACGAGCCTCGTCGCCGAATCCGCCTGACACATCAGGGCCGAGCCGCCACCGGTCTTGACGACCTTGTTGACCGGACATCCCATGTTGATATCCACGATCGTCGCGCCATGTTCGACCACCCAGCGAGCGGCGCGGCACATCTCGTCGATGACGTGGCCGTAGATCTGGATGGCCAGCGGCCTATCCTCGTCGCATGTTTCGGCCAGCTCAAAAGTCCTCGGCCGTTTCTCCAGGATCGCCCGAGCGTTGATCAGGTCGGTCGTCGCCAGACCCAGACCACCACGCTCGCGGATCGTCAGGCGCATGGCCAGACTGGTATAGCCCGCCAGAGGAGCCAGAAAGAACCGCGAAGGGATCGCGACCCGGCCAATGCTCAACGGCTCACGTAAACTCTTCATACGCAGAACTCAGCCGGGTAGGACTCAGGACTCGGAACTGACATCGTTGGTCGAGTGGTTGGCACAACGGTCTCTAGACTACGCGATTCCGCCTGGATCAGTATAGAGTAAGTCCCGAGTCTGGTAGGATCGGGTATAGCCTTCGATTCTGGAACTTTTCGCACGAACCCAACTCGTTCCTACGCTCCGCGTAGGACTGCAGTCTTCGACGCTCCGTGTCGTCTTCATCACGGTGGCGACGATCAACGGAAGAGGACGCAGGAGCGTCCGGGACGGCATTCCCACGGGGGACCGTGGGAACGAGTTCTTCCGGCTCAACAGGGAATGCCCGGAATCGAGAGCTACACCCGGTAGGGTCCGCTGTGCGGACCGTGGTTGCGGCCTTCGCCCGACCATGGGGCAACGACCCGACCTTGGAAATTTGTTGGTCAAAACCACGGTCCGCACAGCGGACCCTACGATTGTCCGACCGCTTTACAATTCTCCTGCCCAAGTCCTGAGTCCCAAGTCCCAAGTCCCAAGTCCTGAGTCCTCCCCCGACTGAGTCCTCCGTGATGATATCGATCGAGCTGGCTGTCTTGAATTCGGAGGCGGGTCGCGCATTGCTGGCCGAGGTTGCCGCCCTTCCTCGTCCAGTGCCGGCCGACCTGGCTCGCTGGCGGAAGTCGGCCCCGGCGGAGTGGGTTGCGGCGGCTCTGCGGCTCGCTGAGGGGCGGCGGAAGGGGGCGAGCAAATTCACCAGGGCCGACCGGATGTGGTTCGACCTGGTCGGCGTCGAGCAAGCGACGGCCGAAGCCGTAGCTCGGCACAAGGCGCGTCGGTTCGGGTCGGACGGACTGGTCGTCGATCTCTGCTCGGGGATCGGCGGCGACTCAATGGCACTGGCCGGTTCGAATGACGTGATCGCGGTGGACCTCGACGCGGCGATGGGCCGGCGGACCCTCTGGAACGCGGGTGTCTATGAGGTCGCAAGCCGGGTGATGGCGGTCCAGGCCCGCGCCGAGGCGTTCTCGATTCCAGGCGGGGCCAGGGTCCATGTCGACCCCGACCGACGGGCGAGCGGATCGGGGCGGGCCCGGAGCCTGGTCGACTATGCTCCCGGGATCGACTTTCTGCGGGAGCTGCCATCGACCGGCGCTTGCGAAGCCTTG
>JAJYCH010000550.1 GCA_021778575.1 Planctomycetota bacterium | reverse complement strand
CGCATCAGAAAGCGAATGGAATGCTCGTGGCCAACACCAGCCACGGGCCGATGTACTGCCACGGGATCAGCACGTTGAGGCTGGCCGAGGTTGTCGGAATGACCAAAGACGCCGCCCTCGCCGAGCAATGCCGCGCCGCCCTCGCCCGGGCGATCGACCTGATCTTGAAGGCCCAGGACGTGCCCAACAAGCAAGGCGACACCCGTCAGGCCGGCGGTTGGAGATATCAACCGTCATCGACCGATAGCGACCTGAGCGTCTCGGGCTGGCAGGTGATGGCGCTCCGAGCCGCCAAGTCCGCCGGCTGCGCCGTTCCGGCCGACAACATCGACCGCGCCGTCGTTTATCTCAAGCGCTGCGCGTCGCGAGGCGGCGGCTTCGGCTACCAGCCGGGCGGCGAACCCAACAATCCGAGGACCGGAACCGGCATCCTCGCCCTCGAAATCTGCGGCGAACACGAGACCCCCGAGGCCATCGCCGGAGCCGAGTATCTGGCCAAGCATTCGCCCAAATGGGGCAGCCAGTACTTCTTTTACGAGGTCTATTACTGCCCCCAGGCTCTTTTCCAGATGGGCGACAAGTATTTTGATGTCTATTATCCGAAGCTGATCAGCATCCTCCTCGACCATCAGGACAAGGACGGAAGCTGGCTCTCGGCCGACGGCAACGACCGCTCCGGTGGCCGGGTCTATTGTACCTCGATGGCCGTCCTGGCCCTGGCGGTTGAATATCGGTACTTGCCGATCTATCAGCGCTAAAATCCCGACCGGAACGAACCTATGCAAACCTCACCGACGGACCGTCCCCGCTGGCGAAAATTCATTCCTCGGCTCAGCCTTCGAGGCTTGATGGTCGTGATCCTGATCCTCGGCAGCGGCCTGGGATGGATCGTCCACCGCGCCAGGGTCCAGCACGAAGCCATCGCAATCATCGAGCGCGCGGGCGGCAAGGTCCACTATGACTGGCAAATGTTCCAGCATCAGTTCGGCCCGACCGGACGTCTTGTGGTCGTCACGAGGCCGCTGGCTCAGCCGAACTTGCCGAAGTGGCTGATCGACGTCCTCGGCCCCGACTACTTCTGTACCGCGAAACGGGCCTATGTCAGGGGATCGAGGGCCGACGAGAGCATGGCCAGCGTCGAGAAACTGGGCTCGCTGACAGAGTTGAACTTGTACAGCCTGGAAATCCATGACAAAGATCTTGTTCATATCGAGGTATTAACAGAGCTGAAAACTTTTTCGGCAACGAATACATCCCTCACCGGACGCGGTCGTCCTGGTGGTTCATCTCAAAGGACTCACCCGGCTCGAACGCCTTGATATCGCCGACGTACTCACTGAAGACGCGGACCTCGCGGCGATCAGCGGGTTGACGTCGCTCAAATTGCTCCAGATCAACAGCCAATCCCTCACCGACGCCGGACTGGCCCATCTGAATGGGCTGGTCGAGATGAGGAATTTGCAACTTGGACCCAATGGCTTTACCAACGCCGGGCTGATTCACCTGGCGAAGATGACCAGACTAAACAGACTCTTGCTCGAAGACTCGCGAGTGACCGACCTCGGACCGATCCGGCACCTCGGCGAACTCCGAGAGATCATTCTCCTGAAAGTTCCGCTCGACGACGCCGGTCTCGCCCCGGTGGCCGATCTGCACTTGCTCGAAAGACTCTGTCTTTACGGAACGCAGGTTACCGACGAAGGCATCAAACATCTTCGAGGATTGACAAATCTGGATAATCTCGAACTCGGTCGAACCCCAATCACCGGCGCGACCCTGTCCGAACTGGAAGGCTTGCCGAAACTGACAAAACTGGGCCTGTATGAGTCGAAGATCACCGATGAACAAATCGGCAAACTCAAGAATTTCCCCGCGCTTCAAACCTTGAACTTGCACACGACGTCGATCACGGACGCCGGGCTCAAGCAGCTTGCCGGCATCAAGACGCTCTGCGCTGTCGTCGTCAAAGACACCAAGGTAACCGAAGCCGGAGCCGCCGAATTCGAGAAGGCCAACCCCGGCATCAAGGTGTATCGCTAAGCGGATACCTTACCCAGAGTCAATCTTTCTTCGACCAGACCGGCGCAATGTCGTCGGACGCTTGCTGCCGGACGCTGTTGTCGGAAAGAATCTCGTCGGTGGCCTTCAAGACCTCCTGACGATCGAAGACGAACGTCTCGGAGTTGCTGTCGTCGAAGACAATCGTGATATATTTCTCTTTCGTATCACGCAACGTCTCGACCAGGTGCTTGAGATTCTTGATCTTGATCCCGTTGACTTCCTTGACCACCTTCGCCAGCGGGTTGCCGTACCCCTTGCCGATCCGGTGCGGGAACATCGGCGACGAGACGATGACCAGCTCCTCGTCCGGAAACGCCTTCTTGGCACTCTTCCGCGTCACCAACGGACTGCCAATCGCGCTGAGAAGCGCGGCCGAACCTCGCTCGATGGCCAGCACGAACTCGGCCGAGGCGGTCGAGAAGACCATCGGCCCATAGATGAAATACGACGGATAACGTCCCTGGAGCGGCTGAAACAGCTCGTCGGCCTTGACGACCACCGGCACCTCGACAACGATTTCCTTGCCGTCGCGGACCACCGTCAGCGGGACCTTGCCATCCTTCGCCAGGGTCTGGACGAAATAGCGGAAGTTGACCCGCAAATTATCGCGAACCTTGGCCATGAACACGTTATCAATCTCATGATCGCCGATCTTGGTGATCACGTCCCACTTCTTCAGCGGATAGTCGGCGTCAGCCGATTCGGGCTCGTGGACGACGACGCCGATCGACTTCTTCTGGAACCCGAGCTTCTGACGCAGAGCCTCGTTTTCGAGCGTCTGAAGCTGGTCGTTCATCATCGGCTTATATTCATATTTTCCATCGGCGATATTTTTGAGAAACAGGTCGACTTCCTCGGTCGGGATGATGTAGCCGATGTTGTCGGCCCCCCGGATGCCGCTGAAGGTCAGGCCGACCATCTTGTCATCAACGAGCGCCGGGCCGCCACTGTTGCCGGGGTTGATGGCCGCGTCGATCTGGATCCGGAGCCCCTGGGTATGCGCTCCGTAGCCGACGAACTCGATCCGCGAGACGATCCCCTTGGTGATCGACAGGCTCGACCCGCCGGTCGGATAACCATAAACGGTCACCGGCTCCTTGATCTCGGGCAGTTTCTCGGCCCGGGGGAGCGGTGCTCGCTTGTCGAAGAAGCTTTCGTCCTCCAGTTTGAGAACGGCCAGGTCGATCCCGGGGGCCGAGAACTCGACCGTCGCCGCGAACTTCTCGCCCGACTGGTTCGGCTCGACAAACACCTGACTGGCGTAGCTGACCACGTGGGCGTTGGTCAAGATCCGCTTGCCCTCGATGACGATCCCGGTGCCCGTCGCCTCCTGCGAGGTCTGCTTCTGCCAGGGCTTGACCAGGTCGGGCCCTCGGAGCGACGAATAAATCTTGACGACCGAATCGCGGATCAGATCCTCTTTCGACTGGTCGGCAAACCCCTGACCTGAAACCACCAGTAGCGCGATCGCAACCAGTCCGGACACGCCAAGAACATTTCGCATGGGGCTTTCTCTCCGTGATCTGCCGACGTCCAGGCCAAAGGCGGGCGCATCGGGGGCGGGATGAGGATTCGTTGAAGACCCTGGATTGTAACCAGCCCGCAAACCCGATGCGACCAGGTAGTTCCCTCGGACAAGGACGATCACAAAGCCCATCGGCATTTGTAGAGGGTCCGCTGTGCGGACCGTCCATCCGGTCACCTTATCGAGTGCCCAGAATCGAAAATTGTCTGCCAGGCGACGTTTTCGGAGACGGTTCGCACAGCGGACCCTACGAGACTTAGCCATTCTCTTCCCGACCACCCCGATTTCCGACACTCGTAAAACAGGCAAAACTCCGATAAGATTCGGGGACTATCCCTGACACTCAGAGATTTTTCCGTCATGAACTGGCCGACCATCGATCGGAGGATCCCCAAGCTCCGGACCTGGCACCTGCTGGGGATCATCGCGGCGACGGCCGGGTCTATCGCCGTGTTTCAGTTCCGCTGGACGACCCAGGACCAAGATTACGCGATCATCCGCCGCTTACGTTCCATGGACGCTGTCGAACGAACGAAAGCCATGAATGACCTCTATCTTTTACGTTCGCCCGAGCGTCGGTCGATCGCTCCGCTGACCGAGATGTTGCTCGACAACGACCCGGGCGTCCGAGCCGCCGCTGCGATCCCGTCGCTTACGCCGAGGCGGCTCGTACCCG
>JAJYCH010000549.1 GCA_021778575.1 Planctomycetota bacterium | reverse complement strand
CCGATCGCCGGGCTCGAAAACGCCAAGGCCGAACTTCAGGAAATCGTCGACTTCCTCAAGAGTCCCGAGAAATTTCAGCGGCTGGGCGGCCGGATTCCCAAGGGGGTTCTGCTCAACGGTCCGCCCGGAACCGGCAAGACGCTGCTCGCCCGGGCCGTGGCCGGCGAGGCCGGCGTGCCGTTCTACTCGATCGCCGGCTCCGAATTCATTCAGATGTTCGTCGGCGTCGGCGCCAGCCGGGTTCGCGACATGTTCAAGACCGCCAAGGAAAATAGCCCCTGCATCCTGTTCATCGACGAGATCGACGCCGTCGGCCGGATCCGAGGAGCGGGCCTCGGCGGCGGTCATGACGAGCGTGAACAGACTTTGAACCAGATTCTGACCGAGATGGACGGCTTCTCGCCGAGCGAGAGCGTGATTGTTCTCGCCGCCACGAACCGCCCCGACGTGCTCGACCCCGCCCTGCTTCGTCCCGGCCGGTTCGACCGTCACGTCACCGTCGATCGGCCAACCAAGAAGGGCCGGATCGAGATTC
Organism: Planctomycetota bacterium; assembly: GCA_021778575.1. Taxonomy (GTDB): domain Bacteria; phylum Planctomycetota; class Planctomycetia; order Isosphaerales; family Isosphaeraceae; genus Tundrisphaera. The sequence goes on along the minus strand of JAJYCH010000549.1, from coordinate 3,728 downwards.
TCAAGGTCCACTCGCGGAACATCCCGCTCAACGATGATGTCGACCTCGACGGGATCGCCCGAGGAACCGTCGGAATGAGCGGAGCCGACCTGGCGAACCTGGTCAACGAGGCCGCGCTCCTGGCCACTCGCGAGGACAAGGACAAGGTCGACATGGCCGACTTCGACGCGGCCCGCGACAAGGTCCTGATGGGTGCCAAACGCGAAGAGATTATCTCCGAGAAGGAAAAACGGCTCACCGCCTACCACGAGGCCGGCCACGCCCTGGTCGCCTGGTTGATCCCCGAGGCCGACCCGGTCCACAAGGTGACGATCATCCCCCGAGGTCGGGCGCTGGGAGTGACCCAGTTCCTGCCGACCGAGGAACGAATGAGCTTCTACGAGCGCGACATTCGCGCCATGCTCGCGGTGGGAATGGGGGGTCGGGCCGCCGAACGCCTGATGTTCGACGACCTTTCCGCCGGCGTCGCCGATGACCTCAAACGAGCCACACGGCTGGCCCGGATGATGGTCTCGCAGTTCGGGATGAGCGAGCGGATCGGTCCGGTCTCGTTCCGTGACGCCGACGAACACCCGTTCCTCGGCGGTCAAACGGGTGAAGGGCGCGATCACTCCGAACACACCGCGCAGTTGATCGACGAGGAAGTCGCCCGGATTCTCCGCGAGGAAGATAACCGGGCCTACACCGTCCTGGCCGAGCATCGTGACGAACTGGAACGCTTGACCGAAGCGTTGATCGAGCGTGAAGTCCTGTCCGTCGCCGAGATCGAAAATATCATCGGCAAGCGGCCCGGCGGCCCGATCGCCAACCCCGACGACATCATCGCGTCGCTCGACAACCCCGGCGAAGCGATCCAGGCGATCTTGCCCGGATGAGTTCTTCCGAATCGTAGGGTAGGATACACGCCTGCGACTTCCCGATAATCGGCGGGTAGAAGCCTGCCCTACGTTTTGACTCTTCTGGACTTCTCCCGGTGACCAAGATCTCCGAGACAGAACCCCCCGTCGTCTGCGCCGGGGTGATTGTTGCCGACCACCTTTGCACGCCGATCTCCCACTTTCCGGTCGCGGGGGAACTGGTCAAGGCCGAGGAGTTGATCCTCAACATTGGCGGCTGCGCGTCCAATGCCGCAGTCGTTCTGAGCAAGCTGGGCATTCGCTCGACGGTCTGCGGGCGGGTCGGCGACGATTTTTTCGGCCGTTACGTCGCCGAGACTCTGGAATCCTACGGGATCGACTCCAAGCGACTTGGAATCGACCCGGCCTGGGCCACTTCCCAGAGCTTGATCGTCAACGTCAAAGGGCAAGACCGCCGGTTCATTCACTCCTTCGGCGCGAACCAGGGTTTGACCGTCGAGGATCTCGACCGGGCTCTCGAAACCAATCCCAAGGTGGTCTACCTCGGGGGATTCCTGATCCTTCCCGGGCTCGACGTCGATGCTCTGGCCGACCGGTTCGCCAAAGCTCGGGCGGCCGGGACCTGGACCGTGCTCGACGTCGCGACGCCTGGTCCGGGCGATTATCTCCGCTACCTTCGGCCCGTGCTTCCCTTCACCGACGTCTTCCTGCCGAACACCGACGAGGCAACCTTGATCCTCGGCGAGTCCGACCCGGTCCGACAGGCCCGGGCCTTTCGCGACCTGGGCGCGAAGCGAGTCGTCGTCACCCTCGGTGATCGCGGCTCGATCGCCCTTTCCGAGACCCTTCAGGCCCATCTTGGAGCCTACCCGATCGACTACGTGGACGGGACCGGGGGCGGCGATTCGTTCGACGCCGGCTATATCGCCGGACTGATCGAAGGGCTCCCCGAACTGGATTGTCTGAAGCTGGCAAGCGCCGTCGGCGCCAGTTGCGTCCGGGCCGTGGGAACGACCGCCGGGATCTTCAGCCGCGACGAAGCTCGGCGATTCATCGAGGCGCGCGAACTGACAATCCAGCCGATCTGAACGCACGCGACCAGCCGTAGCCATGACAATCGAAAATGTAGAGTGCTGCCGAGCGTCAGCGAAGTCGCACCACATCGCCCAACAGGTCACGCGACCTGGACGTCATCGGTGCGTCTTCACAGAGGCTCGACACATCCTACACCTCTAGATATCCAGAATGACTTCGGCAACCCACATGGCCCCATCATGTTCCAGGCTGATCCCGTGATGGGTCACGGCCTTGACCTCGTGGTCGAGAATATGACGGTCGCGGTCGATTGGTTCGCCGCCGATCGTGGCTTCGAGCAGCAGGCCGTCGCCGGAGATGGCCACGTTGAAGTGATTGAAGAGAACGTGCTGGGTCTCGGACCGAAAGATCAGCTCGTTGAGCCAGCCAACCAGCAGGTTCGCGGTCGAGTCGGAGGTGAGGGTTATCGTGTCGTTCTCGACGATGGCGACGGCCTCGCGATTGGCGACGATGTAGTCGAACAACCCCTCGGCCGCCGTCCGGAACAGGTCGGGCAGGTCGTTCGCGCGGATTTGAAGACCGACATCCGCTGTGTGGTCGAAGATCTCGATCGTACCCATCGTCGCTCCCGGGTCGCGTTTCGGCGGAAGATTCCTGCCGCTGACCACTAACCACTCGACCAGTCTCATGTTACATTGGTTCGCCTCGGAGTGAGAGAGAACTTTCATCGGATCATACGAGAGCCCTTCCACGATGCGCTATCTTCGAGTTGCACCGTTGTTCCTCCTTGCTCTGACGACCGTGGGTTCCGCCTTCAGCGCCGATTCGAAGGTCAAGGTTGGCGAGCGGCTCGACCGCAAGGGGGACGAGATCGTCGTCTGTGGCCAACTCTTCCATACGACGGCACCGGTGAAACTCTGGACCGACCCGGGCGGCTACGACGCCTACCGGACCGAACGCCGGTTTGCTCCGGTGGACGTCGCGTCGTTCGAGAAGACCAAAAACGGCGAGATCACCAACCCCAACCGGTTCGGGATGCGCAAGGCGGGGCTGACCGCGGACCAGGTCGAGAAGGTCCGTGGCGGTGGCTGGGATCTTCCGCTCCTTCAGGACCAGGTCGACCAGTTCGTTGTTCACTTCGATGTCTGCGGAACCAGCCAGAAGTGCTTCGAGGTTCTCCACGATCAGCGTGGGCTGAGCGTGCAGTTCATGCTCGACCTCGACGGCACAATCTACCAGACGCTTGACCTCAAGGAGCGAGCCTGGCACGCGACCAAGGCCAACGACCGCTCGATCGGCATCGAGATCGCCAACGTCGGGACCTTTCAGGACCCGACCGTCGGGCTCGCCGGGCGGTGGTACGCCAGAGGGGCGGACGGGAAGACCCACCTGGTCATCAAGGACCCCAAGCTGGTCCCCACGCTCAAACCCGGCGAGGTTCTCAGCCCGATCCGCGACGAAGTCATCACCGGGGTCATTCAGGGTCAGAAATATTCTCAGTACGACCTCACTCCGCAACAGTACGACTCGCTCACCAAGCTGACCGCGACGCTCTGCACCGTTTTTCCCAAAATCAAATGCGACTATCCCAGGGACGCCCAGGGGGAACTGATCCCCGGCAAGCTCCCCGACGCCGATTACAACAAATATCAGGGTGTGCTGGGCCACTTCCATGTTCAGCAAAACAAGAATGACCCCGGTCCCGCCTTTCAGTGGGACCGTGTCATCAGCGGCGCCAGGAAGTTAATGGCCGACTGAACCAGTCGGCACACACTCGATCGAGATCAGCCCCGGACGATGTCGGAAGCGTCTTGAGGTGTTGACGAAGATTCTCGC
>JAJYCH010000548.1 GCA_021778575.1 Planctomycetota bacterium | reverse complement strand
AGACTTCGGAGCGTTGGCACCATCCCCCTTGGGGGGATCAGCCTTGGGAGTGTCGGCCTTGGGAGTGTCGGCCTTGGGAGTGTCGGCCTTGGGAGTGTCGGCCTTGGGAGTGTCGACCTTGGGTTCGTCTTTTTTCGGATTGGGAGCTTCGGCTTTAGGAGCCTCGTCCTTCTTGGCTGGTTCGTCGGTCTTGGGGGTTTCGGGCGGCTTGGGCGCCTCGACCTTGGCCGGTGTCCCAGGTGCGGAAGGGGGAGTTCCCGGCTTTGCGGCGTCGGGAGCGGGGGTTGTCGGGGACGCCGCGGTCGTCGGAGCCGGAGCCGTCGTTGGGGTCGTCGGAGCCGGAGCCGTCGCGGATGTCGATGGCGGCACGACTGTCGGCGGCGGGGGGGCCAGATAGAACCGGGCCTGACCGTAGACGGTGACCTCGACGATGTTGTAATACTGGTCGACCTTGACCTTCGGCTCGGCCTTCTTGGTTTTCTCCGCCTTCAGCGAATCCTTACGGATCTGCGCTTTGTTGACGTTTCGTCCGTCGAGTCCCTTCGAGGCCCCGCCGCCACCTCCGCCGAGCCCCCCCATTCCCATCGGTCCGCCGCCGCCGCCGACGCCACCTGGCGGTCGCATCCGACCGGCAGCGGGACCGCCACTGCCTTCGTTCCGCATCATGTTCATATTCGAGTTGCCGCCGGGCCCCATCGCGGAATCACTACCGCCCGGCATACCACCACCACTCATGGCAAAACCAGGGGCTCGATCACCGGCGACGGGCTTGACGACGGGGCCGAGGGGACGGGAGATCTCGACTTCGAGAACCTGAATGGTAATCGGCGAGTTCTCCAGTCCCACGAGGAAGTCAGGAATCTTTGATTGTTCGACCAGAACCGACATCTTGATCGGCAGCGTCTTGTATTGCTTGGCGTCGGTCTTGAGATAGTAAACCTCGCCGGCCGCCGCGGCCGCTCCGCCCATTCCGGGCATTCCAGGGGAAGCACCTGGGGCACCCGGAGCACCCGGAGCACCCGGAGCACCCGCCGGAGCGGCGGCGGGCGCAGGACCGACCGTGCCGTCCTTCGCCATGTAATCCGCCGGAATCAGCGTCACTCCCTCGGCCATCGACTTCTGATCCTGGTCCGACTGCGAGCCGACATCGAGCAGATTGATCTGCTTGACGATCGCGCCAGTCCAGTCCTTGGCCTTGACCGTGTCGTTGATCTTGGCGACGGCATCCAGGAGCGCCGTGACGACCCAGAGTCGTTCCTGTTCGGCCCAGACCATGGAAAGTTCGGGGGGATTGTCGGACGAGTAAACAGCCGGATGAATCAACGACGCCTCATCCGGAGCGACGACGATTCCTGTGCCGTCCTCTTAGTTGAACGTCTTGAAGATCTTGTAAATCTTGCTGACGAAGTTCGGGTAGAAGAACGTGTAATCGACCAGGGTCCGGGTCACCTCGCCACTATCGACGTCCGTCGGATACTTCCGGCCCCAGCGGAGGAATTTGGCTTCGATTTCTTCAGGCCAACGCAGGAGCGGTTCCTGAATCGCCCGGAGCTTCCGCCAGCTCTCGTCAACGTCCTGGGTCAGAATCACGTTCTTCTGGGCCGCCAGCGGTTGATACTGGGCGTTGACGATTCCCTGGGTCTGGTACTTACCGATCTCGGCCTTGGCCCCCTTGATCGCCGTTTCCTGGGTGGTCTTGGCCTGGATCATCCCGCCGACGCCGGCAAAGTAGCCGATAATCGGCAAGAGCAGCGAGATACCGACGGCGATCCAGAATCGATATTTGACGCACTGGCGGAGAAAATCCTTGAGTTGATCCATGGTCAAGGCTGCCTTCTGAAGGCGAGTGAATCGGGCTCGTGTGAGATCCCCGGCGGCTCGGGTGAATCGAGCCGCCGGAGCATACGTCGGTTTGTCGTGGAGGGCGGATCAGGATCGATCCCCGGGTCAGCGACCCGGCGCGGGCGGCGTCGTTCCCGGAGCCGAGGGGGCCGCTCCCGGCGTGGCAGGCGCACCCGGCGTGGCGGGTCCGGTTCCCGGGGTGGCGGGTCCGGTTCCCGGCGTGGCGGGTCCGGTTCCACCAGGAGGTCCACCCACAGGAGGAGTTCCGACCGGAGTACCACCCAGATTCGTTCCAGGTGCGGCACCGGCCGCCTTCGCGGCAGCCTGTTCCCGAGAGATCGAACCCTTGATCGACTCCTGGTTGAGCTGTTCGTCGAGTTTGGTCGAATCGTAAGCCTCGACCACACCGCGGATCTTCGGATCGTTCTCGACCTCGGCGAGAGCCTTTCGAATCTCTTCGATCGACTTGCCGGGCTTCTCGGGTGTCGGCGGCTGCCAGATGAACTGGATCATGAAATCGGTCCGGGTCTGGGTGACCAGGGGCGCGGCCTTGCCGGCCGAGTTGTTTCCAGTCATCCCCTGCATTCCCATTCCCGGCATCATCCCTGGAGCACCCATCCCCATCCCCATGTTCATCATCGACATCGAATCGCGCCCGCCCTTGCCGCCGGGCATTCCCATGGGGCCGGAGCCGCCACCCGGAGCACCCGGAGCACCCGGAGCACCCGGAGCACCCGGGATTCCCGAAGTTGGTGGGCCAGCCCGATCCAGCAAGGTCGCCGCTCCGGTTGACCCCGCGGCACCTTTCTCCGGGGTCCAGGCCGGGTCGGTCACTTTCCAGGTCACCGCGGCATGGTGAATGCCCAGGGCTCGAAGGTCGGGGCCCTGGAATCGCGGCAGGATTTTCTTCACCAGGTAGTTGTACGGGCCGAAGGCCTTCAGTTCCGGCTCATGGAGCAGTCGCTCCTTGGCGTCGGGCATCGGGTTATAGTGGTGACCGACAATCTGGATGATCCAGCCTGGTCCCGAGGGCACCTCGGTAGGCTTGCGATCAAGCGGGTGCAGCGTGACCTTGAATGGTTCGGGGAACGCTTTCGGGTCGTTGAACCAACCGGCGGCGACGTCGGTCCGATAGACCGGCTTGATCTTGTCGATATGGACCCGAAGCTTGTCGAGAATCTTGACGTGGTTCGGGTTGCTCGGATCGAGCTTGTATTCCGACACGGGGTCGGGCAGATAGTCGTTGACCAGCTTGAAGAACTTGGCCCAGACCGCTCGTTGATCGTCGGCGACGACGAGCGATTTGCCTTCCTTCAGCTTGGTGTCGAATTCCGACTTCGCCGCGGCATACTGGCCCGCATAGCCCTGACCTTGCTTGACCACGCCATTGGTTCGCTCGACAACTTCCTTGAACTCGGGGTTCACGACCTTTGAGTAAGCCTTGTAATCCCCCATGAACAGCGCGGTGAGACCCAACATCAACAGGGCCGAGGCCGCCAGGGCCCAGGGCTTCTTGCGGCGGATGATCCGGACCTGTTCGATCTCGGGCGGCAGGAGATTCGTGCCGAGCTGGCTCCGTCCCAACCCCTGAAGGGCCAGGCCGTAGGCGACGGCGAACGACGGCAGGTTCTCGACGAACTGCGGAGCGTTCTTGACCTCGTCGCCACCCATTTTGGCGAATTCTTCGAGCTTCTCGACGTCCAGGCCGTTCAGGTTTTGCTGGAGGAACTTCTGGAGCCCCGGCAACTTGAACCCGTTGCCCAGGCCGATGACCTTGATGATCTTGGCCTGACGATTGACGCTCGAATAGAACCCGATCGAGCGGTTCACCTCGCTGGCAAAGTCGTTGAAGATCCCGCGCATCGCGGTGAAGACCGCCTTGGGGTCCGGCGCCTTGGTGGCGTTCCGCTTCAGGTGCTCGGCCTTGGCGAACGTGAGCTTCAGTTCCTTGGTCAAGGCCCGGGTGAAGTGGTTGCCGCCGATCGGCACGTTTCGCTGCCAGATCCGGGTGCCATCGCTGATGATCAGGTCGGTGTTGTCGGCCCCGATATCGAGGAGGACGATCGAGCCCTTCAGCTCCGAACCCTTGAGCTGGTCGAACGTGACATAGTTATAGAGGGCGATCGGGCTCATCTGAACGACGTCGATCTCGATCCCGGCGGCCCGGAACGGAGCGATCGCGCGATTGATCTGGTCGCGCTTCATCGCGAACAGGCCGACTTCGACCGAGGCGAATTCCTCGTCGTCCCCTTCGGTCTTGTCGCCAATCTGCTGATAAGCCCAGACGACTTCTTCGAGGGCAAACGGAATCTGCTGCTTGGCCTCGAACTTGACGATGTCGGGGATTCGCTTCTTCTCGACCGGAGGAAGCTTGATAAACTTGACAAGCCCCGCCTGGCCGGGAACGGCGATGGCGACCTTGCTTCC
>JAJYCH010000547.1 GCA_021778575.1 Planctomycetota bacterium | reverse complement strand
AATCGATTTACGACGCGACCCAGTTGCCGCTCAACATCCAGAGCGACCTCACCATCTGCAACTCGGCCTGGTTGGGCCTGACGCTGAACAGCAACAACCTGATCAATAACGAAGGTCAGTGGTGGTTGACGGGTGACACGGCTTACACCCTTTTCAACACCATCGTCCCGCCCAACTCCAACATCTACAAGTTCGGCACTTGCCGAAATGGTTGCAGCGGATGCAGCCCTGACGGGTCGGAATTCGTCAATACGTCCAGCAATCACTCGGGCGGTTGCAACTTCCTGATGGGCGATGGCTCGGTTCGGTTCATCAAGGCAACTGTGTCGCAGACGATCTACTGGTATCTCGGCACCCGTGCCAACAACGAAACCGTCAGCGCCGATTCTTACTAATCCGGCACGACAGTTCCGCCAAATGGTCCGATCGATCAGCCTGGCATCGCCCTTGCCGCGATGCCAGGCCATTTGTCTTTATGGCTCGCCATCGCTCACGAAAAACCGGCCAAGGCTCAAAGTTCGGGAGTCCGGAGGATGGCGGTCTGGCTTGTCACGGGTGGATCGGGATTTCTGGGCGGCCATCTCCTGACCGAGTTGAGCACCCTGGATCGGTCCGATCTCACGGTGATTGCCCTGGGCCGACGCTGTCCCGATGGCTGGCCGCTCGACCGGTTCGCGGCGGCTGATCTTGAGGATATTTCAGCACTTGCGCGGATTCTGGACCGACTTCGACCCGACCTCGTCCTGCATCTGGCGGGGAGAACGCCGCCTGCTCCGGTCGAGGAATTCCAGCGGTCGAACACCGGAGTTACGATCAAGCTCATCGAGGCTCTCCAGGCGTCGAATCGTGCCTGTCGCTTCGTGCTTGTCGGTTCCGCGGCCGAACTGGGGCCGGTACCACTGGAAGACCTGCCGGTCGCGGAAACCTATCCCTGTCGTCCTGTCGGTGCCTACGGCCAGAGCAAGTGGCAAGCGACCCGGGCGGCCCTCGCGGCTTCATCCCCTCTGGAAGTCGTGGTCGCCCGGATCTTCAACCCGATCGGCCCGGGAATGCCAGGCTCGCAGGCGCTCGGTCGATTCGCCTTGAGCCTGGCGGACGGAGTCGAGCCGCTCCACTTGACGGTCGGGGACCTCGACGCCCGGCGCGATTTCATCGACGTCCGGGACGTGGCGGCCGGTTTGCTCGCCCTGGCCCTCCGAGGTCAGCCCGGTGAGGTCTACCATCTCGGAACCGGCCAGTCGCATTCCGTTCGCGATGGACTTGAGCGATTGATCACGCTCAGCGGTCGCGCGGCAACCATCGAGGTCAGCCCGGAACTGGTCGGGGCGAAGGGACCGGCGGACTCCCGGGCCGATATCCGGAAGATCGTCGCGACCGTGGGCTGGCAACCGAATATTGACTGGAATCGAAGCCTTGAGGATCTCTGGTCGTCGGCACTCGACCGCGTTCGCGCGGGGTTGACCGATCCTCGACCCATCGTATAATCCGATGCGTGGCTCCAGGATCGGGCCATGCGCATTCCGAGCCAGACCAGGGAGGGTCTGCATGTCGAGCCGTCGTTGGCTATTCGCAGTCATTGCCTTATCGGCGATCTTGCACGTCGTCGGGATGATTCTGACTCCGCTCCCGGCGCAGGATGGCTTGAAATTTCTCCGGGTTGCCCGCCAGTTCCAGTCGCAGCCGTGGGAAGACGTTGTCAGGGGCTCGGATCAGCATCCCTTGTATTCGGCTCTGATCGCCGTTGGCGAACCGGTGGTCCGGATCATCGTGGGGAAGGGGCCTGTTGCCTGGCGAATCGCGGCGCAAGGGGTCTCGATGCTGGCGTCGCTGGCGTTGCTGGCGTCGCTCCATGTCTTGACCCGAAACCTGTTTGACGACCGGACCGCCAACCTCACGGTCCTGCTCTACGCGCTCTTGCCGTTTCCGGCCGAGATCGGTCATGAAACGTTGTCGGATAGCCTGGCACTCAGTTTTCTGGTCGCCGGTCTTTGCCTGGGCGAGATCACGCTCCGGACCCGATCGTGGCGGGCGGCGATCGGATCGGGATTGGTGACGGGTCTGGGATTCTTGACCCGTCCCGAGGTCGCGCTGGTGGCCCCCGTGGTGGTGATCGCCGCGATGATCCGCTGGCGGGCGTGGTCTGATGAGGTGGCCGTTTTCGGCCGCCTGGTCGCGCTCTCGCTGGTGGTTCTCGTCCAGGTGGGCAGCTATGCGTTCGTCAAGGGAGAGATCTCCGAGAAGCTCTCGCGACAGTGGTCGACCCAGGTTGGGCTCCAGAACCATGCTCCCAGGAAGCCGCCGCTCTTGCTACCCAAGGGGCTCGACGACCCTCGGTTCGACTTCTCGCCGAAGGAGGAATCGGACCAGATCAGCCTGAAGGATGAGCCACTTGAATCATCGAAGCGGCTGCTGTTCGAGTGGGCCAATGGGCTCTCGCTGGTCCTGATTCCGGTGGCCTTCCTGGGTTTGATTCGGAACCGAGCGCGGGCGGAATCGGTGGATGGTCGCCGACTCATCCTGATTTTTTGCGTCGCGTTCACGGCGATCGCGATCCGGCACGCGGTCACGCTCGGCTATCTCTCGGGACGCCACGCGCTGTGCCTGGTGGTCCTGTCGGTCCCGTGGGCCTCGGCGGGCATCTGGATCTGGGTGGACGGCTTCCGGTCGCGCTGGGGAATTTCCGCCGAACGTGGGCGACGGTCAGGATACGTCGGGCTGGTCGGGCTGGTCCTGATCGGGGCGACGGTTCAGGCCAAGGCAGGGCATCCGAGCCGGTGGGGTTACTGGGCGGCGGGAGTCTGGCTGGCCGAACAGGCTCAACCCAAGGACACGGTTCTCGATACCCGAGGCTGGGCGTCGTTCGTCCGAGGAATACCCGGCTACGACTACTGGCATGTCCGCCAGGCGCTCTCGGATCGAAACTTGAGGTATATCGTCGTGGGCGCCGATGAACTGAAGGCTTCGAGCCGACGAGCGGCGACGCTCCGGGCCATGCTGGCTCACGCGGGGAAACCGGTCGCGTCGTTCGCGAGCCGTCGCGACGGCCGGGGTTCCGGCGTCGAGGTCTATCGCTTCGACCCGCCCGAGTCGTGGGAAGGAATCACTCCATGACGACCGGTCACGGCAATCTCATGACCCGTCTGTTCCGGGGGATTCGCTGGTCGTGGCGCGACGAGCGCCACGCCTCGGCGCTCCCGGGCGATCTCGACGCGATGGTGATGACACTCGAATCTGCCGATCGGCACCACGCCAAGCAAGGTCGGTCCACGGCACGGGTCCGCTTTGACCAGGGCTCGGCGTCGCTCTCGGTTTTCCTCAAGCGACACTACCAGCTTCCCTGGCTGAATCGCCTGGCGGCGCTGCTCCATCCGGCGGGCCACCACTCGCCGGCTTCCGCCGAATGGGCGCACCTCGAACGAGCCCGGAATCCCGGAATCGCCGTCCCTGATGTCGTCGCCGTCGGCGAATGGGTCGGTCCGTGGGGAGCGCTCACCAGTTATCTCATGGTCGCCGAACTGGTGGGTTACGCCCCGCTCCACGAAGCGATTCCCGAGCTGTTCCACGCTCTCGACGCGACCAGCTTCGCCCGGATCAAGCGCGCCCTGGTGATCGAGATGGCCGAGATCGCCGCCAAGCTTCATGCCGCTCATGCGTTTCATAAAGATCTTTATCTCTGTCATTTCTTTCTCGATCGGTCCAAGGAACAGTCGCCCGAGCCGAAACTTTGCCTGATCGATCTGCACCGGCTGGCCATCCATCGCTGGACCGCCCCTCGGTGGCGGGTCAAGGATCTCGGCCAGCTCCTGTTCTCGACGCTCGACGTCGAGGGGATCGATGATCGCGACCGGGTCCGCTTCTGGAAGCATTACCGGAGCCGATCGGCGGTGCTGGCCCCCGACCTTCAGCGTCGGTTGATCCAGGCCAAGGCGGGTCTGTACCTGGCCCATAACCGCTGAACCGTTCTTCTCGTCCGGGGCTCGCCATGCGACTCGCGCTGAACTTCCTCAGAATCGACCCGACCCGTGGCGGAGCCGAGACCTACGTCGTCGACCTCTGCCATCGACTGGTTCAGCTCGGACACGAGGTGGACCTGTTCGCGAATTCCTGGAAGCCCAACGCCCTGCCCGCCGCCGTCCGGGCCATTGCCGCGGACGCGCCGGGCTGGACCCGGACCCAACGGGTCTGGAGTTTCGCCCGAAATTCCGAGGCCGCGCTGATCGCGGCCGAAGGTCGTTACGACTGCACCGTGGGCCTGATCAACACCTGGCATCACGAC
>JAJYCH010000546.1 GCA_021778575.1 Planctomycetota bacterium | reverse complement strand
CGAACATCGTCGCGATCTACGACCACGGGTTCGACCAGGGACGCCACTATCTCGTCCTCGAATTCGTCGAGGGACGCGATCTCCACGATCGAGTCCGGATCAACGGCGTCATGGCGCCCGACGATGCCGTCCGGTTTATTCGCGAAGTGGCCGAGGGGCTGCAATACGCCTCGGGGCAGGGGATGGTCCATCGCGACGTCAAACCGGCAAACCTGCTGATGACCCCCGATGGTCACGCCAAGATCATCGACCTGGGCCTCGCTCTCCAGGCCGACAACGAGGACGAACGGGTCACTCGCGACGGGACAACGGTCGGGACCGTCGACTACATGGCCCCCGAACAGGCCCGAGACAGCCGGCAGACCAGCGAACGAAGCGACATTTACTCGCTCGGTTGCACGTTCTATTACTTGCTCACGGGATCGCCTCCGTACCCGGGCGGAACCCTTACGGACAAGCTCGCCCGTCACTACAAGGCGCCGATCCCCGATGTCCGCGAACACCGGAGCGATATCTCGGAAGAACTCTCGCTCCTGATCCGCAAGATGATGGAGAAGAAGCCCGAACGACGTTATCTCGATTACGCCGAACTGATCACGGCGCTCGATGACCTCGGCAATGTTCACCCGTCGCGAACCGAAATGCCGACTCTCGACGCCTTGATCGTGGATGACGACGACGACGAGACCGGCCTGGCACCAACCGAACTGGTCGGTGACGAGCGGCCGATCGACCGGTCCGACGTCGAGCCCTCCACTCATGAGCAATACCTCACGGCCGAGTTCGTCGAGGACGATGAGGATCACGACACTTTCCCGCCCACACTACCCGAGCCAACTCGCCCCCAATCGCCCCGGTCGCGGTCAAGGGACCGCACCCCTCCGCCGAAGCCGACCGGACCCCGACCGCCCGACGAGATCTCGCTCGCCGATCTTGCCGCGCTCGATGCCGACACCGGTCTCGAAGTTGGCGCGAAACGTCGATCGGCCGGGTCGTCGGCCCGGGTCCGCGCGACCCCGGTTGCCGGTGAGTCGCGTGACTCGGGGACCTCGTTTCGCGAGATGATCGATGAGGAAGCCGACGACGAACCGGTCTACGGCAATCCGGGTCCGGCCCGGCGAAGTTCGGCCGATGAATTGCCGCTGAAAACCTGGATCGCGGCGGGCGTCCTGATCGGGCTGTCGCTGGCGATCGTCGGTTTCGGCGTCTCGATGATCATCGCGATGACCAAGCCGGCCAGGCCGCCGGAGATCGTCGAACGGCCCGAGGAATCGACCGAGCCCGACCCTGCGGTCCCGATCAACCCGACACCTCGACCCAAGGGACCAAATCGCCCACCTCCCTCGATCGTGACGAAAGCCGAGACGGCCCCCCCCTCCACCACGACGACGGAGAAAATCCCTCCGGTCGCGATCGCTCGCGCGGGCGTGCCCCTCGAAGAGAAGCGCTACGACGCCGACTGGGAGTCTCGACTGTTTCCCAAAAGTCTGGAACCGGCTGGTTCCGGCGCCGAGCGGTCGCGGGTCGTGGTCCGCCGGGTGATCGAGATCGGCGACGAACCACAGACGGCCTCGCTCGCCTCCGCGCTCAGTCAGCAGGCCGACCTGGTGGAAATCGCCGATACCGGGCCGTTTTTCGAGGACAACTATCAACTCTCGGGCAAGACCAAGGTTATCCGCGCCCGAACCGGTCTCCGGCCGATGATCCGGATCGACTACACCTCGAACGAGATCGTCAAGGAACAGACGGCCAAGGTGATCATCGGCGGAACCAGGACCGATCATCTTGTCCTGGAAGGACTGGATATCGCCGTCGATGTCCGCCGGCTCCCCGACCATCAGACAGCGCTTTTTCTCTGTCAAGGGGCGGAGTTGACGCTCCGAGACTGTAGCTTGACGGTGATCAACGCCAATGACCCCACCCGGGTGAACCGGTTCTCGATCTTCCGGGTCGAGGAGGGAGCCAGGCCGAACCGGGTCCTGCTCGAACGATCGATAATCCGCGGTCCCATTCGAACGTTGTTCGACGTCGGATCGGCCCGGACGTCGATCGTTCTCGATCGCTCGGTGGTGATCGGTGATTCGGGCTCGCTGTTCGTCCTGGGGGCGACCGAGAAATCGGCGGCTTCGTTGCACTTCTACCGGAGCCTGATCGCCACCCGAGGATCGGTTTTCGAGCTTGCCGGCCGCTCGGCCCCCCCAATGATCCGCTCACTGGGCTCGACGTTCGCGAGGATCGAAGCGACCACGGCGACGTCGATGATCGTGGTCAAGGGGGCCTTCAGCTCCGGAATGCCGGCCATCGTTGACTGGGCGGGAGAGGATAACACGTTCGTCGGTTGGTCGGGCTGGCTGGGCTCGAACGCCGAGTCGACCCCGCGAGTCGCCGGACTGGCGAAGCTACGCTCGACCTGGCCCGGTTCCGACCAGACCAGCCAGGAGATCTCGAATCCCTGGCCGGTCACGGTTCTCCGCGATGACCTGGCACCGGAGGACCTGGCTCCGCTGGTGCCCGATCGTCGGGGGACGCTGTCGCGGATCGCCCGGCCTCACCTTTATCTCAAGGAACTGACGATCGGTTCGCTGGCGAAGCTGAACGTCCCCGATCTTTCGGCATCGCTCCAACCCCCCAACCAGTCGTTCGTCGCGGGTCCGAATTCGGCGAGTATCCAGCCTCCCCCGAACAACCCGACCGGACCACGCCCGAAGGCGAGCGCACCCCAAGCTCCGCCCCGGCCCGCCGAACCGCTCAACCTGGTCTTCAACCTGACGGACGGGCCGTGGTTCGGCGATCTGGGGGCGTATCTGACCGAGAAACTGGTCGAGGGGACGCCACGGGCCACGGTCCAGATTCACGGTTCGGGAGTGGTCGCGATGAGTCCGATCAAGCTCCCCGACGGCCTCTCGATTGGCCTGCTGGGCGATTCGAAAGTCGCGCCTCCGACGTTCATTCCCAAGCCGGGCGCGTCGGGCCGGTCGATGATCGAGCTTCACGGTGGCGACCTGGCGATTGCCAACCTGGCCTTTGCCACCGAGGGGGGGAATCGGCCGCTCCACTGGATTCGGGCCGAGGATAGCCTGCTCGGACTTCGCCATTGCCGGTTCCGCGACCCGAGCCCCTCGTCGGCGGTCGTCGGTCCGTTGATCGCCTTCGTCGCTCGATCGTCTCGACCGATTCCCGAACGGGTGGGACCGTTCGCCTCGCCCACCAATCGACCGACCGCGAGGTTCGAGGATTGCCTGTTCTGGACCGGGGGAGAGGCCCTCCAGGCCGAGTTGGGACGAGGGTCGGTGAACCTGGACAATTGCCTGATCATCAGCGGCGGACCGGCGATTACCCTTCTGCCGGGAAACGTTCCTCCGGATCAGTTCGAGGCTGACCTGGGGCTTGATCGCTGCACGATCGCCGTCGATCGGATCAGCATTCAGCTCGGCCCCTGGCCGGGCGACCCCGCCGGCCCGGCGCGCCCCTGGCTGATCTCGACCCGGCGCTGCGTGTTCCCGAAAACTCAAGTCGGATCGAGCGGTGCTCTGCTTCAGGTCGACCCGCTGGCGCTGGCCCGAGGGACGCTGTTCTGGCAGTCGATCGCGGATCTCTACGATACCAGCCGGTTCCTGATCCCGATCGGATCGCCGCCGACCAACCCCCCGGCGGCCGATCTCAAGAAGCAGTGGCTCGACCTCTGGGGCCTCCAGCATACCAAGGGGGACCAGGGGCCAAACCCCCGGCGGAACGACACGCTCCTGCATTACATCGACAAGGAAAAGCCCCGACCCGGCAAGGTCGTGCCCAGCGCCCTCGAACTCGACTCGAAGTTCCATAAAGACGAAGGGGTCGACCTCTCTCGTCTGCCTTCGAGCCCGAAAACCTGAGCGATCGTCCGAGAGCCGTCGAATCGAGCCCGGCCTTTCGGTTAGGATACAGCGACCATTCACCGACCCGTTACCCCCGAACCGAGGATGTTCCGCCGTGGTTCCCGCCAAGGATTTCAAGCGCCGGATGGTTGTCGAGATCGACGGCGCGCCTCATATGATCGAGCATATCCAGGTCCAGAGCCCCTCGGCCCGAGGAGCGGCGACGCTCTACAAGGTCAAGGCCCGCAACCTCAAGACCCGGAACCGGGTCGAGAAGTCGTACAAAGGGACCGAGGGCCTGAACGAGTCGAGCTTCGAGCGCCGACCGATCCAGTTCCTCTACAAGGACCCCGACGGCTACCACTTCATGGACTCGGCCGACTTCAACCAGTTCTCGATGAAGCCCGAGGACGTTGAAGATTT
>JAJYCH010000545.1 GCA_021778575.1 Planctomycetota bacterium | reverse complement strand
AGCAACGCGGTCCAACCGCCGGGCGCCAGCTTTGAGAAGCACATCAGTGGCGGTCAGAAACGACTCCTCGTCACAGAACTGATTGAACAGACGATGATCGAGGCGGCGCGACAACCGCTAAAGTCGACGGTGGTCAACTCGCGCCGGTTTATTGAGCGACTGGGTGTCCATATCGCCGAGGCGATCCCGGTCTTACCGCTTCCGCCGCATCAATCGCCCGAGGCCGGCGGTCCTTGCACTTCGGCCCGATTAACCCCACTGTTCGACAGTCAGCCGGCTTACCGCGCCTTGATGGAACTGATTGCCTCCGCTGGTTGTCGGATCGACCTGATGATCTTCGGCTGGGACGACGACGCGGCGGGTCGGTCGGTCGCCGCAGCCTTGATCGAGCGGGCCAGATCCGGTGTGCTCGTCCGGTTGATGATCGACCGGGGTGCCTACGTGACCGGAGAGGGCAACGCGAAAGTCGCGCGCAACTGTCCGACCTATCTCGACGATCTGAAAGCCGAGCCGAACATCAGAGTTATTGAGAGTCCTGATGCGTTTTTTCGGTTCGACCATCGCAAGGTCGCCGTGATCGACGATCGGATTGTCTGGACGGGCGGGATGATTCTGACGGCCCCCGCTCTCCGCCGCTGGCACAACTTCGCGTTTCTGGCTGAAGGAGCGATTGTCCCCCAGTACGCGGCTCTGTTCGCCGAGCGCTGGGCCGAACTGGGTGGCGCGTCAGTCCTTCCCTGCGATTCGAGCAGCGCGACGGCTCTCGCCATCCCCAATGCGGCCGTGAGGATGGTCCGGACCGACATTGGCCATCGCTCGTTGAAGGAGGCTGTCTACGGCGCGGTCGATCAGGCGAAACATCACATCTACATCGAGAATCCCTACTTCAGCGACGAGATTCTCGTCAAGAAGCTTGCCGCGGCGCGAGCCCGAGGGGTCGAAGTCCATGCTGTCCTGACGCTCCGAGGCGACGTCAAGTTGATGAACCGGCTGTCCACGATCACCGCGAACCACTTGCTCCGCGCTGGCGCGCGGGTCTACCTCTATCCGGCGATGACCCACGTGAAGGCGATGTCGGTCGATGGCACGCTTGCCTATATTGGCACGGGTAACTTCGACGACCTGAGTCTCCGAAACAATCGCGAGGTCGCCCTCACCGTCCGAGGCCCCGAGCTGATTCGTCAGATTGACGATGGGCTATTTCTCCACGACATGGCGGTCTCACAGGAGCTTCACGCCCTTCTCCCCTTGCCGAAAGCCTGGTGGCTCCTGGAAGCGAGTTCACCCTGGTATTGACGTAATGCCCGATCTCGCTATCGTCTCGCGTAGGGAGGATCGCGATGAAACAGGTTATGATCCAATCGACTGTACTGGTGGCTCTGGTGGCGTCGGGCTGCGCGTCGTCCGAATCGCCTCGATCGAAAGCGACACTGGTGGACTCGGTTCTCTTCCATCCCGACCGCTACCCGGTTGGCCATTGGGAGAAGGATGATCCCTCGATCGAGGATGCCTGGTTCGAGTCGTCCAGCGGCCAGAAGCTCAACGGCTGGTTTGTCGAGGCGAGAAATCCTCGGGCTGTTGTCCTTTACACCGAGGGCAACGGTGGAAATATCACCAACCGTCGCGATCTTCTCGAACTCTATCGCGACAAGCTCCATGCGTCGATCTTGATCTTCGACTACGAAGGTTACGGCCGGAGCGAAGGCTCGCCGAGCCAGGGGGCGATCCTCGACGATGCCCGGGCCGCTCGGCGCTGGCTGGCAAAACGGGCGGACGTCCGCGAGAACGAGATTGTGCTGGTGGGGAACTCGCTGGGGGGATCGGTCGCCGTTGATCTGGCCGCGAAGGACGGAGCGAGCGGGCTGGTTCTGGAGAACACCTTCGCCTCGCTCGCCGAGCTGACCGAGAGCCATTTCGGCCGGGTGGCCAGCAAGCTGGTGACGCCGCAACTCGACTCAATCGCGAAGATCGACGAGTACCACGGCCCGCTCTTGCAGACCCACGGAACCAAGGATACAACCGTTCCGTTTGCCCAGGGTCAAAAGCTGTTCGAGGCCGCCAACGAGCCCAAGAAATTCGTCGCCATCCCCGACGGAGGGCATGACGACGGCTTGACCGACGAATACGTCGCTGAACTTGACAAGTTCTTGAGTAGCCTGCCGGCGCGGGTTCCGCGAACCGAGTAGGCCCGACCGATGTCGGTCGGGCCTACCTTTGTTCATCAACATCCTGATCAATCAAGGCTGGGCGGCTGGGGCCGGGAAGCTTAGCTTCAGTTCGATCTCGTTGCCGTCACGCTTGACGGTGATCGGCACTTCGACGGCGGTGACGGCCATCAGGGCTTCTCGATATTCCTCGGTGTTGGCGACGGCCTTGCCGGCCACCTTCACGATCACGTCGCCGGGCTTGAAGCCGGCCTTCTCGCCGGGGGTTCCCTCGGAGACCTCGGTGACTTTCAACTCTTCGAGCCGGAGGCCGGTGTTCCGCCGAGGACGAGGGACATTGCCGCCGGGGGCCATCAGGCCTTCGCGTGAGAGTAGATGGTCGAGGTTGGCGATCCCCAGCGATCCCAGGGCGGCGACGAGCGACGAGTGCTTCTGATACTCGGGAACGGCCGCGTCGTAGGTGTCGAACTGGGTGTGGTGGACGTGGTTGTAATTCGCCTTGCCCGACTGCCTCCAGAAGAAGCCCGGGACACCCGCGCTGAGGAACGAGTCGTGGTCGCTGCCGCCGCCTCGGCGGAGTCCGGCAACTTCGCGGATCACGAACGGCATGGCCGGGTCGAGACCGACCAGCGGCGCCAGGGCGCTGTCGATGTCGGCCTTCATCGCCTTGGGCACGCCCAGCCCGCTCAGGTAGTTGGTCCCGCCGTCGTGGACGAGCACGGCCGAGATCTTCGGCATCAGTTCGGGGTGAGCCTTGACGTAGTCTCTCGATCCGAACAGCCCTTGTTCCTCGCCGCTCCAGAGCATGAACCGGATCGTCCGACGGGGCTTGACGCCCGACTTCATCAAGATCCTCGCGGCTTCGAGCGTGGTCGAGCAGCCGGTTCCGTTGTCGCAGGTTCCCGTCGCGCCGTCCCAGGAATCGATGTGGCCGCCGACGATCACGTATTCCTCGGGGAATTCACTCCCGACGATATCGGCGATCACGTTGAACAGCGGGATCGGCCCCTTCTTGAAATAGTTCCGGATATCAAATTCGAGAGTGACCGGCTTCCCGTCCTTGACCAGCGCGGCGATCTCGTCGAACTGGACCTTCAGAAGGTTGATCGAGGGGACGGTCGGCAGCTTGTCGAACGCGATCTGATAATTACCGCCGGTCAGGATCAGGTCATTACTGGTGGATCGGACCACTCCGGCGATGCCTGCCGTTTCGTAGATGGTGTCGAGCTTCCTGCGGAAGTCGTCGTTTCCCGCCGGTCGAGCCCCGCGACCTCCACCCCGCGACGGGGTCAGAATCCATGCGCCGGCAAGCTTGTCCTTGACCTTGTCGAGTTCTTCGTCGTTCGTCGGGGCGATGATGGCCAGCCCTTTGACCACCCCTTTGGTTCCGGCGGTCCAGGAATTGGTGCCGAAGGTGAGAGCCTTCTCGGTCGGCTCGACCATCCGGCCCGACCAGGGACCTCGATTGAAGCCGACGGGAAACTCGCCCCACTTTTCGAGCCGGGCGTTGTCGATCCCGAAGCTCTTGAACCGCTCGACCGTCCATTCGCAGGCAGTTTGTAGCCCGTCGGAGCTGGTCAGTCGCGAGCCGATCCGGTTGACCAGATGGTCGAGGTGCTCCATCACCTGGCTCGATTCGCGGGCCGTCGACATCACGCGGTCGACGTCGGCCTTCTCGGTCCCGTTGCCGGCGAAGGCCGCCGAGGCGATGACGCAAAGCGGAATGGCCAGAAAGCGTAAGCGTAATTTCATGGGTCAGGGCTCTCTCAATGGGTGAGGGGATGGGGTCGTCATGCCACCGGAAGGCCCGGCCGAGAGAGAGCCGAGGCCCGACACCGGCGCGGGGTCTGGACCTATCCATAAGAAAGCGACATCGGCCATCAAACGGGCCGAGGTTCCGGGATCACGAACCAGGATACGCCGCTCCGTTTACGAAATCCACAAGCGATTTCGCGATCAAAGTTCACTTCCCGGCCCCGACCTCGCCGTTCAGGGAACCGAGGAACTCGCCGATCTTCCGGTTCAAGGTCGGGTTCATCGCCCGGTCGCCGCCGCCGCCGGCGGTGTGGCCGTAGGTTGAAGGGATCACATCGAGTTTCGAGCCCGGAATGAG
>JAJYCH010000544.1 GCA_021778575.1 Planctomycetota bacterium | reverse complement strand
CGATTCCGCCGATGGGAGCCCCGGTGGACGTGCCATTCACGATCGGCCGAAGCCGCTGAGGGGGCTGTTGAGGTGGTTGGGAACCAGTTCCGGGCCGGTCCACGCGCCGAGGGGGTTCCGATTGGTCTTGACGCGAGCTGGACCTGACATCTGTCCGAATTAGTTCGGGGCCGGTGTGAGTTCCTGGCCGCTTGACCTCGTGCGCGGGTCGGTTATAGTCAACTTGACTTTATTTTCCGTCGCGAGCTTCACGACGGATTTCATGGCGGCGGAGGCGGCTTTGGCGATTATTGGTGTGATCCCTGGCGATGGCGTGGGTCCGGAAGTCGTCCAGCAAGGGCTGGCGGTCCTCCGGGAGGTTGCGGGGATCGACAATCTGAAGGTGGATCTCGTCGAGTTCGACCTGGGGGGCGAGCGTTACCTCAAGTCCGGCGAGGTCCTGCCCGACCATGCCCTCGACGACCTCCGCAAGTGCGACGCGATCTATCTCGGCGCCGTGGGCCATCCGGGCGTGGCTCCGGGTATCCTCGAAAAAGGAATCTTGCTCCGGATTCGCTTCGCCTTCCACCAGTACATCAACCTTCGACCGGTCAAGTTGTTCCCGGGAATCGAGACCCCGATCAAGGGCAAGGGACCCGAACAGATCGACATGGTCGTCGTCCGCGAGAACAACGAGGATCTCTACGTCGGCGCGGGCGGTTTCACCTACAAAGGGACCCCCGAGGAAGTCGCGATCCAGACCTCGATCAACACCCGGGCCGGAGTCGAGCGCTGTCTGCGCTATGCGTTCGAGCTCGCCCGCTCTCGGGCCAAGAATCGGGTCTTCCCTGGTCTGACCGACGCGGATCGCGCCCGAGGCTGGACCGGTCAGGTGACGATGGTGGCCAAGACCAACGTCCTGACCTTTGCTCATGATCTCTGGATGAGAGCCTTCACCGAAGTTTCTCTCGACTTTCCCGAGATCAAGCCGGACTATAACCACGTGGATGCCTGTTGCATGCGGATGGTGGTCGCCCCCGAGCGTTATGACGTGATCGCGACGACGAACATGTTTGGCGACATCATCACCGACCTGGGAGCGGTCCTTCAAGGCGGGATGGGTCTGGCGGCGTCGGGGAATCTCAACCCGGATCGGACCGCGCCGAGCATGTTCGAGCCGGTTCACGGATCGGCTCCCGATATCGCCGGCCAGGGAATCGCCAACCCGATCGCGGCCATTCTGTCGTTAAGTATGCTGCTCGATCATGTCGGAGCCCCGCGCGGAGCCGAGGTCGTCCGCAAAGCCGTCGCCCGGGTCCTGGCGGCCGGAACTCCTCGGACGCCCGACGTGGGAGGGCAATCGACCACGGCCGAAGTCGGTCGGGCTGTCTTGCACGCCCTGGAGGACATTGCCCACAACTGAGACGCCCGCCCGAGCCGAAGATCCAACGCCTTCGTTTGCTCCCGCCTCTCACCGCCGCGTTGCCGAAGCTCTCGCGGGTCGAGCCGTATCGTATCGCCGACGACGTCCCCGATTTGACCGTCCGAGTCGCATGCGCCCCACCTCGATCCGCCCTCGCCCTATCCGGGAGAGCTTCGCCATGAGTCTGCACGCCTGCCCCGCGCTGGATTCCAGCGTCCTGGTACTCAATAAGTGTTACATGGCCGTCCACGTGATCTCGGTCCGGAGAGCCTTTTGCCTGCTCTTCAAGGATCTGGCCGAGGTGGTCACCCTGGATGACGGTCGTTATCTGACCCACGATTTCCAGAGCTGGCGCGAGGTCTCCGAGGCCCGAGCCCGGTTCAAGGACCCCGACGACGACTACATCCGGACCATCCATTTCGAGATCCAGGTTCCTCGGGTCATCCGGCTCCTGACCTATGATCGACTGCCCCGGACGAAGGTAAAGTTTAACCGGCGGAACATCTTCGCCCGCGACGGGAACCGCTGCCAGTATTGCGGCAAGCGCTTCCCCACGGGAGAACTCTCGCTCGACCACGTCATGCCTCGGAGCCGAGGTGGCGGAACCGACTGGGAAAACATCGTCTGTGCCTGCGTCCGCTGCAATGTCCGGAAAGGGGGACGGACCCCGGCCGAGGCGGGAATGCGGCTGACCAAGGTGCCCGTCAAACCCAAGACCAGTCCCACCTTGAGCCTCAAGCTGGCAAACCGGAAGTACCAGAGCTGGAAGACCTTCCTCGACGAAGCCTACTGGACCGTCGAGCTCCGCTGAACCGAAGAAAACCGGGGGAGATATCTCGGTTGCATCCGATCACGAATTCTTTGGGTCGATGTGGCGAAACTTTGCGCAATCGAGTACATTAGATTATCAGGGCTGCATTACGTCGGTCCGCCACGCTAACCGTTGCGAGGCAGGTTTCATGTCGCGAAGAGTCGAAAGTGCTTCGAGAACCGGCTTCACGCTGATCGAATTGCTCGTCGTCATCGCCATTATTGGAGTCCTGGTCGCACTGATCATGCCAGCCGTTCAGTCGGCTCGCGAGGCGGCCAATCGGACTCAGTGTATTAACAATCTCAAGCAATTGGGCCTTGCGGGTCAGGAATATCACGACTCGTACGGAACCTTTCCGGCGGGCTGGTATTGCGACCAGATCAACGACACCAATTGCATCGGGACTCTGGCTCAGTCGTACATGTGGAACGGTCTGACCGGTCTGTTCCTCAAGCTCGAACAGGGTAACCTGTATAACTCGGTCAATTTCACGATGCCCACGAATGATATCTCGAACATCACGGGCGTCCGGATGACGATGAATCTGTTCGTTTGTCCATCAAACCGTCGGGCCGTGACGACGGCGAGCACGAACACGACGAACACCGTCGCCAAGCTCGGGCCATCGGACTACCGAGGCAACATGGCGTCGGGGTTTGTCCCCGGTATCACGCCGACCTACACCGGGAACACGACCGACGCGACCAACACGGTCGATTCGAGCGGTAACCCGGTCCTGGGGATCTTCGACAACGGCTTGACCTACATGGACTCGGGCGTGAGCATTGCCGACGTGACCGACGGAACCTCGAACACCGTCATGATCGGCGAGACCTTGACCGGGACCTGGGCCGAGGCCAATTCCTGCTGCGTCCGGACCACCGTCGACCGGACCATCAACAGGCCGATCCAGATCTCGGGACAGAACTATTACACCTACTGGATGAGCAAGCATCCCGGCTGCGTGAACTTCCTGAAATGCGACGGGAGCGTCTCGACCGTCACCAACCAGATCAACAAGCTGGTTCTGGTCAAGATGATGACACGCAACGGCGGCGAAGCTCTTTCGTCCGATCAGATCAAGTAAGTTAACTTTTGATCCGAGAAGAGAAACTTTATCGCTCGGCGATCACTTTTGATTGCCGAGCGATTTTTTTGTTGCCAGCGTTTGGCAGATTGATGGGCAGCGATCCCGTAGGCTGGGCTCCGCCCACCGCGAATCGAAGATGGTGGTCCGAGCCCACTCTGCGCCGGATAGGACGCGACTGCCCTTTGAAAAACGTCCTGGCAGATGGATTTGTCGACGCAAAAACCCCAGCCGATCGGGGCTGGGGTGTATGCTGGGAGTTCGTCAGATTCAGGCTTTCTTGGTGCAGCTCGAGCCTTCGAGAGCGGCCTTCTTCTCGGTGATGACCGGGAACTTGGGCGATTCCTCGGCATTCAGGGCTGTGAAATCTTTCCAGTCGTCGGGCAGATTCTCTTCGTGGAAAATGGCCTCGACCGGACACTCAGGCACGCACGCCTCGCAGTCGATGCATTCCTCGGGGTGGATATAGAGCATCTGGCTCCCCTCGTAGAAGCAATCGACGGGGCAGACGACAACACAGTCGGTATACTTGCAGTCGAAACAAGGCTCGGCGACAACGTGGGCCATTCCCAGCTCCTGAAGAAATCCTCTGTCCGACGGAAGGACGGCGAAGGGCCGCCCGGGCGGTCATGGGCCGATCGCATGCTTATCTTAAGGGGACGCCCGCCAGAGGGTCAAGGCAACCTCTGACTTCCCGCCATTCCGGAGCCGTCCAGGCGCTCGCGAACCGTCGGGCTCAGGACTTCCGCTTGATGCTCTTGATCACGACCGGAGTCACCGGAACGTCGCCGTTTCGCTTCCCATCGGTGTCACGCTTGGCCGCCGTCGGCACCTTGGCGATGGCGTCAACCACGTCGAGCCCGCCAATCACCGTGCCGAACGCGGTGTAACCGCCTTTTAAATGGTCGAGCCGGGAGTTGTCGGCGTGGTTGATGAAGAACTGCGAGGTGGCCGAGTCGACCACACCGGTCCGGGCCATG
>JAJYCH010000543.1 GCA_021778575.1 Planctomycetota bacterium | reverse complement strand
TCTGCCCCAACGCCTTTGGCGACGCTTTCACGGTTCTCGTGGGCGGGGGAGATTTCGTCGAAGGGAAGTACTGGATCAACCTGATCCAGGAATTCTGTCGGGTTCGTGAGACTCCCTGCCTTCTGGTCCCGGTCCCGCTCGAAATCCAACTTGCCGGACACTGCAACCAGGGACACTATCCCGGGCGGGTGTCCGATCTGTCCGAGTCGGGCTCGATGTACTACCTGAACCCCATCACCGCGTTCACCGATGAACATCTCCGGCTGATCCGCGAGGGAGAGTTGATCAACCGACGCCCGGCGACCAGCCCGTTGTATAACGGCCACCTGGGTGACGATCACTTTTCGAGGCTGGGCTCGGCTCTCTGGGGAAAAGAAATTGGCCGGCGGATTCGCCTGATTCTCGAACCGATCGTTCAGAAGTCGAGGATCGGGCATCGAGTGTTCAGGCCAGCCCCGTCGTCTCGGGATGGCCGAACATCAGGTTGAAGTTCTGAACAGCCACGCCCGCCGCCCCTTTGACCAGGTTGTCGAGACAGGCGAGGATCAGAATCCGACCGCGGACGACTCGTAAGGTGATATCGACATAGTTGGTATTTGTCGAATCCTTGGTGCCAGGCGGGTGGTTGACAATCCGGATGAATGGGCTGTCGGCGTAAAACGCTCGATAGAGTTCCATCAGTTCATGTTCGACGACGATCCCCGTGGGAGCCGCGTAGATCGACGCATGAATTCCGCGATCGACCGGCGCGAGGTGGGGCGTGAAGATCACCTCGACCGGTTTGTCCGAGCTGACCTGGCCCACATCAGTCAGGATCTGGTCGATCTCGGGGGTGTGGCGATGTCGGCCGACACTGTAGGCCACCAGATTTTCATTCGCCTCGGGAAAGTGGAACGCCGGCTTCGGTGTCCGGCCCGCGCCCGAGATCCCGCTATAGGCGTCGACGATGATCCCGCTCCGATCAATCAGGTCATGAGCGATCAGCGGGGCCAGCGCCAGTATCGCCGTCGAGGTGTAACAACCGGGATTGGCAATCAGGTCGGCCCGGGGAATCTTCGATCGGAACAGTTCGGGCAAGCCGTAAACGGCTTCGGAGAGCCCGATCGGGTCGGTGTGCGCGTGGCCGTACCAGTCCGCGTAAGTCGCGGAATCCTTCAGTCGATAATCCGCGCTCAGGTCGATCACGCGGACCCCTCGCTCTCGGAGTAGTGGCGTGACCGCCAGGCTCGCCGTATGCGGTAGGCCGAGAAACGCGACCTGAACTCGGGCCGCGATCCGATCGGCGTCAAACGGCTCGCAGGTCAGGTCGATCCGGCCATTGAGGCTGGGATGAAGATCGGCGACCCGGGGCGTTTCCACGTCACGCGACGTCGCCACTGCGATTCTCGCTCCCGGATGGTTGAGCAAGATCCGGATCAACTCGCGCGAGCCATAACCCGACGCTCCGACGATCGCCACGTCCGTCTTCATGTCTTGATCTCCGATTCCTCGTCCTCGGTTCGCGTCGGTCGTCGGGATGTCGGACGGCTCCAGGCACGGAGATAGCCCACCATCCAGAGACTCCAGGCGGTCGAGGCGACCGTCAGACCGACCCAGACCGCGCGTCCGGGATAATCCAGGTGTAACGTCCACCGACCAGGCCCCGGAACTTCGACGCCTTGCCAGCCGCCGAGGACCTTGACGACCTCGGCCGATCGGGTCGCTCCCGAACTGTTCGACCACCAGGCCTGCCACTCCGGGTCAAACGTCTTCGAGAGCACGACCATTGAAGGCACCGGGTCGGCCACCGTGACATCCACTTCGGTCTGCTCGGGAGAGATTGAACGCTCCGGAACCGGGCTGGCGGATCGAAATCGAGTGATCAAGGCGATCGGGTCGGCAAGGATATCAGCGTCCTTCAAACCAGCCGAAGCCATGACCCAGGCTCCGGGAGCCGGGTTCGCGCCGGGGACGATCGCGAAGTCGGTCAAGCGGGCCGATCGGGCCAGGTCTTCGCCGAAAAGCCAACCGCCGAGAGCGGGATCATGAATTCGTTCCGTCGTTTCTCCGGAACCGGACAGGTTCGGGGGTTCTGGTCCCGAAAGTTGGAGCGGGTCCAGAACGACGAGCCGGACGCCCCCAATCTGTCGGGCTTCGCGAACGCGTCGATCTTCGACCGGACCACGAGCCAGTTGCAGCAAACCCTCAGGCGACGGGAGATCCAGCGTCCGATAAGCGGATACCGGGTTGACTCCAGCCACCAGAAACAGGTTCCGGGCCGGGTCGAGTGTCCGGGTCCCCCGAGGCTCGCGGGATAGTTGGGCCAGAACCGGACTCTGGGCGATCAGCGACCGACACGGACCCAGGTCATACGGCCGATACCGGGTCTGGAACAGACCATCCGACAAGGTCAGAAGAACAAGCCCGCCCGCGAAAAGCCGGGGACGACGGGCGCAGAACGACAGGATGAAGAGAGCCCCGAGCAAACCCGCTGTCTCACGAAGTTCGAGCGAATAAATCGCGAATCGTTGGCCCGCCAGTGTCGGGCCGGGAGGCGCCGGCGGAGTTCCCTGGAGTCTCGCCAGACTCGACTTCGTCCGGAGATCGAATTGAGCTCGCTGAGCCTCGGCCATGATCGCGCGGAACGTTTTTGACTCGGGCCGATCCGACCAGGGAAAGAGCTTCAAGATCCCGTCGAAACTCGACGCAACAACTGATTTCTCGGGCTTCGCCGACGCCAAGGCCAGTTCAAATCCGAGCACGACGACGACGATCGTCGACAGGCTCAGCCCCACAAACCTTCGGGCCGACCGGCCTGGCCTGGGCCAGCTTCGCCAGGCGTCAAAACCTCGACCAGCCAGAACGGCTAGCGCCAGGTTCAGTGCCAGAGTCCAGCGCGCCGGGGCTCGAAAAAACGAGAAACCGGGCCACTGGATCAGTCGCGAGAAGCCGGGAAGGTACGGACCGAAGCCGAGCAAAAGCGTGATCAGAGCCACGACCGCCAACGTCCGGACCGCCGGATCAGCTCGAAAGCCACGACGGATCATCACCAGAGCCAGAAACAGGGGAATCAAACCGATCGAACCGAGGAGTTCCTCCGGCGAGGTGTGGAACGGGTCCCAGGCGACCGGTCGCCAGAGTGGTGAACGATGAAATAACCCCGGAGCGACGTAATTGACCAGATGCAAAGGAGTTGCCGCGAAACCCGAGAGGTATTCAAAGTCGCGCCGGGCGTCGGAAAGCTCAGCGAGCTGAAACGTCGGCCAGAGCTGCAACGAGCCTAGGGGAAGCATCGCCACCAGCGCGGCGATAACGACCAGCCGTCGCCGGATCGAACGGCCGCTCCCGACCAGAGCCACGACCAGGGCTCCGACCTCGGTGACGAACGCCATTTGAAAATGGCCTGGCAAGACCTGTAGCGTCAGGAAGGCCGCGAGAAGCCAGGGGGTCCGGCGTGTTCCTTCTCCGCGACTGACTTGCCAGGTCAGCCCCCAGATCCAGGGCATCCAGCTCCCCACCGTGTACCCCCATTGATGAGGCAGGTGGATCAAGAAAAAGCCCGAAGTCGCCCAGGCGAAACCGGCCAGAGCCGCGCCGATTTCAGTCGATCCAAATTTCCGGGCCGCCCAGGCCGCCCCGAGCGCCGCCCAGAGTGTGTGAAGAACTAGACTCGCCAGATAGGCCGATTCGGTCGGCAAGATCCCATAAAGGAGGAGATGCGGCGGGTAGAAAACACCCATCTGACTCTCGGCGATTCCGGGAAATCCAAACCCCCAGAGATCGTTCCAGAGCGGCAACCGACGCGCCTCGATCGCCGACTTCAGAAAGGCCATCAGGCCCATCGAGAACTGGGTCGCGTCGCCGCCCACCGGCATCCGGCCCCCCAACCCAATCGGTCCGAGCCAGGCGAGGACTCCGGCCACCAGCGCCACTCGTGAAATGATCCAGGATCGGGCGGACGTTCGAATCTCCACGGGTTCTGGCTGAGTCACGAGCCGACCTTTCAAGTCACCGACCAATTTTGACCATCACTTGAAGGAATTCTTACAATCGACGAGGAAATAATCGAAATATCCCTCGTCCATGATTCATCGAGTCGGTTCGAAAGATTTCGCGAACCGTAAACTGGAATTCAACTTGAAGCGATTGCGAGTCGATTCTCGACACGATTGGCACGAAGGATGCATCTCGATCACTTCGTCCGGCCGAATCCGGGCGATTTCGACAGAACCCACTCAAGGAGGAGTGACCCATGTTAGTCCTGAGCAGGAAGCTCGGTCAACGGTTCCAGGTCGGCGGCG
>JAJYCH010000542.1 GCA_021778575.1 Planctomycetota bacterium | reverse complement strand
CTCGACCCGCACTACAAATTGCCACAAAAGCGCGACACGCAACCTCGGAAATTACTTGGGAGTCTCGGCGGGAGTTCCGGTCTTGGGAGCGTCTTTGGCCGGGGTCTCCTTCTTCTCGTCTTTCTCGGTCTTGGAGGTTTCTTTCTTCTCGGCCTTGGGCTTGGTCTGGGGAACGTCCTTGATGAACTTGAGCGAGGCCGAGTTCATGCAGAACCGCAGGCCGGTGGGTGCGGGGCCGTCGTTAAAGACGTGACCCAGGTGAGCACCGCAGGTCTGGCAAACGACCTCGGTCCGGGCATAGCCGAGCTTGTAATCAGTCGAGGTATCAATGCTCGACTTGTCGAGCGGGGCGTAGAAGCTGGGCCAGCCGGTTCCCGACTCGAACTTGGTCTTCGAGCTGAACAACGGGGTGTCGCAGCAGATGCACTCGTAAATACCCTTGGCGTGATTGTTCCAGTACTTGCCCGAGAAGGCCGCCTCGGTATCGGCCTGTCGGGTGACCGCGTATTGCTCGCGGCTAAGTTGCTTGCGCCATTCCGCGTCGGTCTTGACGACCTTCCGCTTCTTGGTCTGCGGTTCCTGGGCGTTGGTCGCGACAGTCACGGCGAAGGAACCGGCGACCAGGCCGATCAGGGCGAATTTCCAGGCTCGGAGCTTCATGGACTTGATCCCCCATTGGCGACAGCGGGAGGACTGTCACCGTCCTCGATCGATCTCGTCAAATTCATCCCCATGGATCTCTATTCTCAGGCTTCCGGTCATTGTGTGCAAGATCGGGGTTTTTGCCAGATCCGAAGGAGGGAACTCGTGGGGGTTGCGATTCTCGGACACCCGATTATCCTGGATGCGACACGACGAGTCTTCGAGCCCATCCTCTTTTTCCTCGATAGCGGAGTCGACGTGATGGTTACCGGACGCCGTTGCGCGATCATGTTCCTGGTCTTCACGGGCTGGATGACGGTCATCGCCGACCGTGCGTCGGCGGATGACACGGCCAGGGCATTCGCGAAGTTCGTCGACGACTACTTCGCTTCGAGGTACGAGGCCCATCCCAGCGAAGGAACGGCCGTCGGTCTCCATCAATACGATATGCGCCTGGAGGATCTGTCGAAGCCCAAGATCCTGGCCCGGATCAGCGAACTGAAGGTGCAAGAGCGGGAGCTTCAGTCGATCCGACCGACCGGTCTCGACGACCAGATCGATGCCAAAATTCTCGAAGGACAGATCCTCTCCGAATTGTTCGACCTCGAAACCCTTCGCTACTGGGAAACTAACCCGATGGTCTACGCCGGTCTACCCGGCGGGGCGATCGATGGACTGATGAAGCGGAATTTCGCCCCGGCCGCCGACCGGCTTCGCCTGGTCATTGCTCGCGAACAGGCGATTCCCGCCGTGTTTCAAGCCGCTCGGGCCAATCTGACTCACCCACCGAAGGAGTTCACCAACCTGGCGATCCGGATGGCCAAGGGGTCGGTCGGATTCTTCGAGGATTCGGTCAACCGCTGGGCCAAGGAAGCCGCGGGAGCCGACATCCGGCTCTATCAAGACTTTGATCGAGCCAACAAGACGGCGATCATCGCCGTCCAGGAATTCGCGCACTGGCTCGAATCCGACCTCTTGAAACAGTCCAACGGCCGCTACGCGATCGGGGCCGAGCACTTCCTGACCAAGCTGAAATATGACGAGATGATCGACATGCCGCTCGACAAACTGCTCGAGCGAGGCGAGGCTCAGTTGGCCAAGGACTACGCGGCGTTCGTCGCGACCGCCCGGTCGATCGACCCCGCGAAATCTCCGGCTGACGTCATGCAGAGCCTGAGCAATGATCACCCGACCGCCAGCGACCTGATTCCCTCGGTCCGCCGGTCGATCGAGGATTCGCGGAAATTCCTGATCGACAAGAAGATCGTCACCGTTCCGTCCGAAGTCCGGCCGCGAATCGAGGAAACACCGCCCTACGCGCGGTCGGGAAGCTTTGCCTCGATGGATACCCCTGGTCCTTACGAGACCAAGGCCACCGAGGCGTTCTACTACGTCACGCCGGTCGAGAGCGACTGGGACGCCAAGCACGCCGAGGAGCATCTCCGGCTCTACAACCCGCCGGTCGTGGCCATGATCAACGTCCACGAAGCGTATCCCGGCCACTTCCTCCAGTTCCTCTACGCGCCGCGCTATCCCACGAAGACCCGCAAGCTGACCTATTGCAGCTCGAACGTCGAAGGCTGGGCGCATTACACCGAACAGATGATGGTCGACGAAGGTTTCGGTGGCGGCGATCTCAAGATCCGCCTGGCGCAGCTACAGGAAGCGCTCTTGCGCGACTGTCGTTACGTCGTCGGCATCAAGCTCCACACCCAGGGATTGAGCGTCGAGGATGGGGCGAAGATCTTTGTCGAGAAGGGATTCCAGGAACCGGCGAACGCCTACGAAGAATCGCGCCGGGGTGCATATAACCCGACTTACCTCTATTACACCTTCGGCAAGCTGGAGATCCAGGATCTTCGCGACGAGTACAAAGCAAAGAAGGGTGGCGGACTTCGCGGGTTCCACGACGCCTTTGTCGCTCAAGGAGGAATGCCGATCGCGCTTCTCCGGCAGATCCTGTTCCGGTAAGGGGTGGCTCCAGGCGAGTCTGACATCACGGTTCTTCGTCCTCGCCATCATACGGGGTCTTGCACCAGTGACAGACGAGGATTGCCCCGCACCCGGCACAAGTGATTGGGATTTCGGGACGTGAAAGGGCCTGGTATTCTCCCAGGCCCTTGGGGCTAAAGGCCTCGCCGCAGGCGTCGCATTCGAGCGGTTTGTCGCAGTAGACGCAATCCAACGGGTTATCCCTCCGCCTTGAGTGCCCGGCCGATCTGGCGGACGGCCTGGCGAAGTCGCTGCTCGTTCTCGATCAGGGCGAGCCGGAGACACCCTTCGCCGGTCTCTCCAAACCCTCGACCGGGGCTGACCGCGACCTCGGCCTCTTCGAGGAGCTTCATGGCGAAGTCGATCGAACCCATCCGGCTCCGCCAGGGTTCGGGCATCTCCGCCCAGACAAACATCCCGGCCTTGGGCGTGGCGACGTTCCAGCCGATCCGGTTCAGGCTCTCGACCATCACGTCGCGCCGCATCTGATACTCGGCGACCTGCGCCAGCCGGGCTTCCTCGCCGTGGCGGAGTGCGACGATCGCGGCGATCTGCACGGCCTGGAAGATTCCGTAGTCGTAGTAACCCTTGATCGCCTTCAAGGCATTGAGCATCTTGCGGTTCCCGGCGGCGAACCCAACCCGCCAGCCGGCCATGTTGTAACCCTTCGACATCGTGGTGAACTCGCAGCCGACGTCGATCGCTCCCGGCGCCGAGAGAAAACTGGGCACCTGCTGGCCGTCGAACGAGATATCACCATAGGCGAAGTCGTGGATCACGAAGAAGTGATGCTTCCTGGCCAGCTTGACAACCTCGGTGAAGAAGTCGAGTTCGACGACCGTTCCGGTGGGGTTATGGGGGAAGTTCAAGACCAGGATCTTGGGCTTCGGCGTCAGACTCTCGCAGACCCGAGCCACGTTCGACAGGAAGACCTGGGGATCGCGAACGTCGAGCGAGATCACGTTCGCCGAGGCCAGGGCGATCGCGTGGACGTGGATCGGGAAGCTCGGGGCGGGCACCAGCGCCGTGTCGCCGGGGCCGAGCAGGGCCAGGCACATGTGGCTGAACCCTTCCTTCGAGCCGATCGTGGCGACGACTTCCTGGTCGGGGTCGAGCGTGACCTGAAATCGTCGCTCGTAACGGTCGGCCACTTCCTTGCGGAGGTTGAGCACGCCGTTGGCCACGCTGTAGCGGTGGTTCCGGTCGTCCTGAGCGGCCTCGCAGAGCTTGTCGATGACCCACTGCTCGGGAGGGTCGGTCGGGTTGCCCATTCCGAGGTCGATCACGTCGATTCCGGCTCGGCGCTTCTTGTACTTCAGTTCATTGATCTTGCCGAAGAGGTACGGCGGGAGACCCCTGACCCGGGGGGCGACTTCGAGGTCGAACAGATCGGGCGCTTCGGGGTTGGTCGTGTGGTCAATCATCAGCGGCCTTGCATTCCTGGCGAGTTTGCCGAACCAACCGGCGGAGAGGAGGAACAGACTCCGATCGGGTTCGGCCCAGGCTCAATATAACCATCGAGGTCGCTCGATGCGCCGTCGTTTTCGCCAGGAGGATTGCAAAGTGGTCGGATAATTGTAGGGTCCGCTGTGCGGACCGTGGTTTCGATCGACAAATCTCGAAGGTCTGGTCGTCGACCCGTGGTCG
>JAJYCH010000541.1 GCA_021778575.1 Planctomycetota bacterium | reverse complement strand
GAACTCGGCGAAGTAACCAGATCCGCCGCATTCGTCAGTGTGAGTTTCGCGAACGTCACTTGCCCGCCCGGAGTGAACGAATAACTGCCGGAGATATCGACCGAGCGGAGCGTGATATTTGTGTTGATCGTTGCCACTTGCGACGAATAATTCGCAGCGCTTGTTGCATTCGCAACAACATCAATATGATCATACGATGAATTGAAGGACGCGGCGGCGCTTTGAATGTCGCTGAAGGCTGTCAGACCATAAGTGAGGCCACTTGAACCGAAGTCAGTGGTATTCGACCAATCGGCATCCACATAGAGCGTGGGCAACGGCGCCGTCATAACCAGACGTGCTTCGAGAGCCTCGATCGAGGGACGCGTGGCGTTCCGTTTCTTTCGTGACAATCCATCCCGGCTGAGGGGGCTGTGCGCAGAGGCCCGACGGGAGGATCGGGAGTCGCTGCCGGACAGAGTCGGTCGACGGTCACGCATGGTATCTATCCTCGAATGGGGTGTTCGTTCGATTGCGGCGTCGGGTCGAGGTATCAAAGCTATGAGCGCGTGTGGCCTAAATCGTCTCGATGCGAGACGATCGCGCGGTACCACACCGGTCGAGAATCAAACTCGTGGTTGATCGTTGTCAAATCATGGCGGATTGACGTTCGGACGCCCTTGTCCGTGGTTTTTTCGTGGGGAGGGGGGGGAATTCGCCTTCGTGCGAAGCCGCCTGCTCCGTAAGCGTCAGCAGCGACCGTGGAGACTCGACGAAATAACGAATCCGGACCTGCCCTGAAGATCGACCCAGTCGTACTCGACCCGAGCCGAAACATTGTCGGCGACAGGGAGCGAACGTGACGTGAATGAGTCCCGACTCTCCGAATCTTCCCCAGGGCGGCTGCGGTTGGTCCAACCGGTCAGGCTGTGTCGCGGCGCAGGACCGCCCGACAGCCAAATCGCCGCCACGACCCCATGGCGACGATTCCGATTCCAACAAGAACGACTGAACTGGGCTCGGGAACTGCTCCGTTATCCGTCACCGAAATGGAGATTGGCGTGAACTGGTAATTCGGTTCCACTGGCAATCCATTGCTATCGCTGTAATCAAAGTAGGTATTGGTACTGACCAGATTGATCATGTACTGTCCGCCGACCTGGGCCGTCGAGGGGACGATGACCGTCAACTGAAGGAGCAACTGGTTTCCATGAGTCAGAAGTTCGTTGGCATTGTTGTTCGTCACATCATTGACGATCAACGAGGTGTGCGGATAACTCGAGTTGAATGTCGCGATCCGGGAAGCCGTCCGACCGCCGCCAATATTCGGTGGCGGCGGGGTGTTGCCGGCGGCACTGTTATTGTCGAGATTTGCGTTAAATACGTAGTTCTCTGCTGAAGACGTCGTGGTATCGATGTAGCTATCGGGTTGAAGCAAAGCGAAGGTGGGCGAACCGACCGAGGGCGAACCCTGAGTCGGACTGATGCGAAACTCGGTTGCATAGGCATTGAGCGGGTCGCCGGAATTACTGCTGATGAGGACGCTGAACGTCGTCGAACCACCGACAGCGATGCTAAGGGAAGTGGGTGCCGACAAGATGTAATCGGCCTGACTGACTAAAGGCAAAAGTGCAATCGAAAAGACAGTGAAAAAGAATGCTCGAAGTCGCATAAGTTGTATCCTCATCGATGAAAAGTCGATCATGTTTATCTGCCAACTGATCGGATCATCAGTCAGGGTCTCAATATGCACTGGGAATTTTGCCAAGTCAACAAAAAGATAAGTTGAAAAAAATCAACAAAACACAACTAAGCCGATCATTGCCTACAAAACAGATGACAACTCGACGCCATTCCAAAAAAAACTCACGGGCAAACAACTTATTCGAAATTCAAGCCTTATAAATTCGGTCGCTGATCATTCACCTTCTCTCTGATGTTGCCAGGAATCGATAATTTTTTGCCATGATTGTGTTTTTTTCCGATCGCGGGGTTTGCGCAACCGGACTTTTCGCCTCCTGGATGGATCACTGACTGCGGCCGAGGGGCGATGGATCACATTCTGATCGGCACAAAAGGCCGACCAGAACGAGTCCCATCGGAGGTACAAGTGTCGTCGCGAACCGACGAGAGATCCGATCCGAACGGTCTCAAGGGCGGAAAGCTCCTGGAACCGGGTCAATCACCGTCCGGATGGTTGAAGTTCGCCGGCGCTGCCGGTCAGAGTCTGGGGTCGACCGGTTCGCTTTCGAGGGCGAGGACACCGAACACGCATTCGTGGACCCGGCGGAGCGGTTCGCCTCGGATAAACCGTTCCAGGCCCTCCACACCCAGCGCGAACTCTCCCAGCGCCAGTGAGCGTTTACGGCCGAGACCTCGCGATCGGAGCCGGCCGAGGTTCGCTTCGGCGTTATAGTCGGGTCCGTAAATAATCCGGAGGTATTCCGGGCCGCGGCATTTCACGGCGGGTTGCGCGAGGCCTTTGGGACCTCTGTGGAGGAAGCTCAACGGCTTGACGACCATCCCTTCGCCGCCTCGACCGGTCAGTTCTTCCCACCAGCTGATTCCAGCGGCCTGGCTCGTGGGGTCGGTCACGTCAACGATCCGGTAGGGCGTTGCTCGGAGCAATTCCGGATCGGCCCGGCAGACTTCGGCGAGTGTTTCCAGGTGCCAGGTGTGATCCTGGTCGGTGTGGATCGCGCCTTCGCTGGCCAGCAGATGGAACGGAGCGAGTTTGAGGTCATCGAGCCGGTTGACTGGCCAGCAGTACTGGCGATAAGCGGCGACGAACTTGCCGATATTGGTCGTTCGCTCACGGAGTTCTCCCAGAACGGCCGACTGTGCTTCAAGTTCGGAAGTTTCGAGACGAGCGCTCGATCGTTCCAGAGCGGACAGGACCCGAGGGAGCGCCGCGGTGCCCGCCGCTCCGACCGCTCCGTACTGCGATCGGAGGAGTTCCTGGGCTTTGGCCGACCAGGGCATCAGTTCGGCGTCGAGACAGACCCAGCTTGTTTTGAGCTTCGACCAGAGATCCGCCGCGCCCACCGCCGCGCTCACCCGGTCGAGGAAGCGCCGTTCCAGATCGGAATCATGGAAGAAGCGACGGCCGG
This sequence comes from Planctomycetota bacterium, assembly GCA_021778575.1. Lineage (GTDB taxonomy): Bacteria > Planctomycetota > Planctomycetia > Isosphaerales > Isosphaeraceae > Tundrisphaera. The sequence goes on along the minus strand of JAJYCH010000541.1, from coordinate 1,209 downwards.
TCCGGGTGGTGACGATCCCGATCTCTCCGGAGTCGACTCCGAAGCGGGCCTTCGCCGAATCCTCGTCGCGGCAGACCACGACGACGGCGCGCGAGCCCATGTGCTTTTCCTCGCAGATGACCCGAGGGGCACCCTGGTTCCGATAGTAGGCGAAGGCTTCGGCCGGGTGTTCGAGAAGTCCCTCCTCGGTGGTCGTCTCCGTCGGCGACATCGTGGGGGGGAGATAAATCAGCCACCTCGGGTCGGCGGCGAACCGGCTCATGACTTCGAGCGCGGCGGCGGCGTTTTCCTCGCGGATGGTGACGTTCCCTCGAAGCCGGGTGGGGATGATCCGCTTGCCGAGAATGTCCTCGGCGTCGAGAACCTGGTCGTGGCTTTGCTGAGCCGACAGAGCAGAGGACTCGACGTCTACCGGCAAGAACGGTCGAGCCGATTCCTTGTAAGCCTGGAAGGCGGCGACGGCGACGAACTCCTGTTCGGGATAGCGCAGGGCGGTGAGCTTGCCACCGAAGACGCATCCTGTATCGATATTGATGGTCCGGTTGAGCCATTCGGGCTCGGCGACCGGAGTATGCCCGTAGACGACCAGCGCCGCGCCTCGATACTCCTTCGCCCAGTTGAGCCGGATCGGAAGGCCCGCCTCGTCGAGCTCGCCGGTGGTCTCGCCGTAGAGAGCGAAGTCACGGACTTTGCCCGATCCTCGGCCGTGCATCTCGGCCTTCAATCCGGCATGGGCGACCACCAGCTTACCGTTATCGAAAACATAATGGCTAACCAGCCCGTTGAGGAACCGAGCCAGATCGGCGACGAATCGGGGTCGGACGTCTTCGGGCAAGGCGTCGATCTCGGCGAGCGAGTCGGCCAGTCCGTGGGTAATCTGGACGTTCTTGCCTTCGAGCTTGCGGAGGAGCTTCATGTCGTGGTTGCCCGGCACGCAATAGGCAGAGCCGTGCTGAACCATCGTCGCGACGATCCGGAGGGTGTCGAGAACCCGAGGACCGCGGTCGACCAGGTCGCCGACAAAGACCGCCCGCCGTCCCGTCGGGTGGACATAGGCCGCCTCGCCGACCAGATCCAGACCGGACGTGGAAATGATCGTGTAAAAAGAGCCCACCCTGATCGTCTAAAAAGAGCCCACCTGGGTCTGGAAAATGGCCGCTCTGGGCAAGAGCGGTAAACCTGGATCACTCGGCCTTTCGGGCCTTCTTC
>JAJYCH010000540.1 GCA_021778575.1 Planctomycetota bacterium | reverse complement strand
GTCCAGATCAAGGGTTAGCGGGCTGAAGAGGCGAAGGAGAAGAAGTCGGCGATGGAGACCTACTGGGTCCCCGGCGTCAACCACCTGGGGACGTACGGCCGCTGGACTTTCGCGGAATTCACCGACGTTTACATGATCAGCACCGATTTTAAGGCCAGGGTCGAGAGCGAGTTCAACAGACTGATCGAGAACGCGGTCACTTCCGCCGAGACAGTGACCGCATGACCTATAATCGCTCGCCGAGTGATTTTTCTTGTCTCTTGAATACGCTGTTCCAGAAACCACAATGAGAAGCGAACCAATTCTGGGGCGGTCTGTTCCAGAAATCGTATACCGTCCGGATGACATAGTATGAAATCCGAATTCATCCAATCGCTGACCGAAACGTTCGAAGGGCACGCACAGCAAACAGAGACTGGTGTCGAGTACTGGCTCGCCCGCGATATTCATTTTCTGCTCGGCTATTCGAAATGGGATAATTTTCTCAACGTCGTCTCCAAGGCCAAAACGGCTTGCGAAGTTTCCGGCCATGAGGTTGTCGACCATTTTGCCGACGTCGGGAAAATGGTCGACATCGGCTCAGGGACCAAACGCGAAGTCGACGACATCATGCTCACGCGTTATGCCTGCTACCTCATCGCTCAGAACGGAGATCCAAAGAAGCAGGAAATCGCTTTTGCCCAAACCTATTTCGCGATCCAAACGCGTCGCGCCGAACTGATCGAGCAGCGGATTCTTGAAGTCGAGCGTCTGAGCGCGAGAAAGAAACTGACCGAAACCGAAAAAGAACTGTCTTCAGTTATTTACGAACAAACCGGCGGCAACCAGGATTTTGCCCTGATCCGCAGCAAAGGCGACTTTGCTCTCTTCGGCAAATCGACCCAGGCTATGAAAGCCCAATGGAAGGTGCCGGATAGCCGCCCTCTGGCCGATTTCGCACCGACAATCATCCTCAAGGCCAAGGACTTCGCGACGGAAATCACCATCTTCAACGCCCGCGAACACAAGATGAGTTCCGAAACGGCGATTTCCAAGGAGCACGTCACCAACAATCAGGCGGTACGCAGAACACTGCTCGAACGCGGCATTCGCCCCGAGGCCCTTCCGCCTGCCGAAGACGTGAAGAAAGTCGAGCGACGATTCGCGGCGGAAGAGAAAAAGTCCCTGAAAAACCCCAAATCGCTGGACGACTGAGCCATGGCCAAAAAATCCGCTCCCAACAAGACCGTCGAAACCCTGAAGCACGCCGAGAGCACGCGCAAGAATATCCCGACGGCGGAGTTTCAATCCGTGGTGAACCAGGAACAGCAAAGCCCGATCCGCGTGGCCTACGACCGCCGCAATCGCGACCTTGATCCACAACTCGTCTGGCGCGGCAAGGACGAGCAGGATTGGTCCGACCTGGTCGTCCACGCCCCTCCGCTTTATATCCAGGAAAAAGTTCAACCGAAGATCTTGATCGACGACCTCCTCCGTCAATCAGCCAAGGACGAGCGCGCCGCCGATCCCCAGGCACTCTTGTTCGCCGAGATGTATGCCGACTTCAATGGGATGCCCGAAGGCGTCGACAAAACCGACTTCTATCAGCACGACCAGAACTGGTCGAACCGGATGATCCTCGGCGACTCGCTCCAGGTCATGGCCAGCCTGGCCGAGCGTGAGGGACTCCGAGGCAAGGTCCAGTGCATCTACCTCGACCCGCCCTACGGAATCAAGTTCAACAGCAACTTCCAGTGGTCCACCACCAGCCGCGACGTGAAAGACGGCAACGCCGGACACATCACGCGTGAGCCGGAGCAGGTCAAGGCGTTCCGGGATACGTGGCGTGATGGCATTCACAGTTACCTCGCCTACCTGCGAGATCGGCTCACCGTCGCCCGCGATCTCCTCACTGATTCCGGCTCCATCTTCGTGCAGATCGGCGATGAAAACGTACATCGCGTCCGGACTGTAATGGATGAGATCTTTGGGGAGGATAATTGTATAAGTCAGATTTTTTTCCAAAAAACCGGTGGGCTGACCCCAAAGGCAATTTCAAACATTGGGGATCACATTCTCTGGTACGCCAAGAAGAAGGATTCTCTGAAATACAGGCAACTTTTCAACTATTCAAGTGAGCCTCCGGAAGATGACTCTTATTACGTTTGGCTCCAACTTCCTGATGGCAAATACCGTCGAATGACTGCTGAAGAAAAAAGGAGAAACGTTGACTTGCCGAGTGGTGCGAGGATCTTCCGTCATGGCCCTCTAACGTCATCGGGAGACTCAAACACTGACCAAAGTTTTTCATTTCAAGGGAAAACATTTTTCCCGGCAAAGGGAAATCATTGGAAAACATCGCCAATCAATCTCAAGAGGGTTGGAAATAACGGCCATATTTTCATGATGGGGAATCAGCCAGCCTGGAAGCTATTCTGGGATTACTCGCCCGGTCGTCAAATTCCGAATGTGTGGTTGGATACCCAATCTGGAGGATTCAATGAATCTGGCATTTATGTTGTTCAAACAACGGTAAAGGTAATTCAGCGCTGCCTCCTCATGGCCACCGACCCCGGCGACCTCGTGCTCGATCCGACCTGTGGTTCCGGTACAACCGCCACTGTTGCCGAGCAATGGGGCCGCCGCTGGATCACCATCGACACGTCGCGGGTCGCGCTGGCGCTGGCCCGTGCCCGGATCATGGGAGCCCGCTATCCCTATTACCTCCTGGCCGACTCGCCGGAGGGGCAATTCAAGGAGGCGGAGGTCTCCCGCAAGGCCGCCTTGACCCAGCCGACGCACGGCAATATCCGGCATGGGTTCGTTTACGAACGGGTGCCGCACATCACCCTCAAGTCGATCGCCAACAACACCGAGATCGACGTGATCTGGGAGAAGTGGCAGGAGAAGCTGGAGCCGCTCAGGGGGTCGCTGAATGCCGCCCTCAAGACGTCGTGGGAGGAGTGGACCCTCCCCCGCGAGGCCGACGCCGGGTGGCCTCAGGCGGCTTCCAAGGCGCACGCTGACTGGTGGAAAGCCCGGATCAGCCGGCAGAAGGAGATCGACGCTTCGATCGCCGCCCGGGCCGAGTTCGAGTACCTCTACGACAAGCCCTACGAGGACAAGAAGAAGGTCCGCGTGGCGGGGCCGTTCACCGTTGAGAGTATCTCGCCCCACCGGACCCTCGGGGTCGACGAGAATGACGAGCTGATCGACCCACTGGCGAAGAAGGACGCCGACGCGCTCGGCTTCGACCAGATGATCCTGGAGAACCTCCGGACGGCGGGGGTCCAGCAGGCCCATAAGGAGGACCGGATCACCTTCGCCTCGATCAAGCCCTGGCCGGGGGATCTGGTTTGCGCCGAGGGGCGGTACATGGAAGGGGACAAGGAGCGTCGGGCCGCGATCTTCATCGGCCCGGAGTTCGGCACCGTGCAGCGGGCCGACCTGGTCCAGGCCGCCCGAGAGGCTGGCGACGCCAACTTCGACGTGCTGGTCGCCTGCGCCTTCAACTACGAGGCCCACGCCACCGAGTTCCACAAGCTGGGCCGCATCCCCGTCCTCAAGGCGCGGATGAACGCCGACCTCCACATGGCCGAGAACCTCAAGAACACCGGCAAGGGCAACCTGTTCGTGATCTTCGGCGAGCCCGACATCGCCCTGCTGACCGAGCCCGACGGCAAGGTCCGGGTGAAGATCAACGGGGTCGACGTCTTCCACCCCAGCACCGGCGAGGTCCGCAGCGACGGCGCCGAGGGGATCGCCTGCTGGTTCATCGATACCGACTACGACGAGGAGAGCTTCTTCGTCCGCCACGCCTACTTCCTCGGGGCCAACGACCCGTACGGCTCGCTCAAGACCACGCTGAAAGCCGAGATCGACGCCGAAGCCTGGGCGACCCTCAACAGCGATACGTCCCGTCCCTTCGACCGTCCGCAGTCGGGGCGGATCGCGGTGAAGGTCATCAACCACCTCGGCGACGAGGTGATGAAAGTCTTCCGGGTGTAATCCCATGGAATTCTGGATCGCCGACACTTTCACGCCCAGCCTGGCCCGGCTGACGGGCGACGAGCAACGTGCCGCCAAGACGACGGCGTTCGACCTCCAAATCGGCTCGACCGCCCCCGGACTGGGCTTCCACAAGCTGGAACGGGCGAAGGACCGGAATTTCGCCTCGGTCCGCGTCAACGATGACATTCGCCTGATCGTCCACAGGAGCCCGGACCGCCTGGTCCTCTGCTACGTCGACCACCACGACCGCGCCTACGACTGGGCCGAACGCCGGAAGCTCCAGACCCACCCCACGACCGGAGCGGCTCAGTTCG
>JAJYCH010000539.1 GCA_021778575.1 Planctomycetota bacterium | reverse complement strand
CGGGCACAGCCTGGTGACTTCGCGTCGGATTCCATTGTCGGGAGAGTCACCGGCGATTCGAATGATCCAGGAGGGGCGGTTTCGTTCTCCCGGATTTTCCGGGAGGATTGGCCGGCGGGCTGTCCTGTTTCTCGGTCGAACCACGGATGTCTCGACCCCTTTGGTCCGGAAGGAGTCCGACGGATGCTGATTCTCGCGAATGTCCTGGCCCTGACATTAATTGCTGCCGATGAACCGAAACCCGCGCCGGTGACTGCGCCCTCTGGCGCGGTCGAGGCTCAGGAAGTCTGGCAGTTGACCCTGCCCGAGGCGATCCGGATCGGCCTGGAGAACTCGTCGGTCGTCCGGGTGATCACTCTCGGCGCCGAGGGGACTCCGCCGGGCGGATTCGAGCCGACTCCGCTCAACCCGAAGACCAAAGAGGCTCGGGCCAATCGGGCTCAACTGGTGGTCGCCCGGCTCAACCCCGACGCGTCGCTCTGGAACTTCAAGTCCGCCATGATGGCCCACATCCGGTCGATCGAGCAGCAGTACTGGGTCCTGTCGATGCTTCAGGTCAACCTCTGGGCTCGCGAGACTGCCGTCAAGCTGGGCGAGGAGATCGTGAAACGGGAGCGGGCGGAACTGAATGTCGGCGGCCGAAACCAACTGGCCGATATCGCCGAGGCTGAGCAGCAGCTCGAAAACTTCAAGCTCAACCTGGTCTCGGCCACGTCCGACCTGATCACCACCGAGCGGCAACTCCGGAATATCCTCGGCCTGCCGGCCAGCGACAATCGCCGGATCGTCGCCAGCACCGCGCCTGGTGAGGACGAGCGGCCCCTCGACTGGGACGAATGCCTGGCCCAGATGCTGACCGCGCAGCCCGACCTGGCCGAGCAGCGAGCCCGGCTCAACTCGGCCCGGCTCAAGGCGCTGATCGAGGTCGACAACCCGACCCTCCCGGCTGAAACGCGAGCGGCCAGCCAGCGCGAGCTGGACAAGCAGCAAGAATTGTGGCGACAGTTGACCCAACAGACCACCCATTCGCTGGCCCGGTTCTTCCTGGAGATTGACGCCAATTACAAGCAGTTCAAGACCGCCGCGAGGCTCCGCGAAGCCGCCCAGCATCGGCTCGATGCGCAGCGGGCGTTCTACGAGGAAGGGCGGATCACGGTCGATCGACTGCTCGACGCCGTCAGCCAGTATGCGAATGCGATTGCGCAAGAGTCGCAGTACAAGTCCAGCTATAACACATCAATTGCCGCTTTCGAGGAGGCCCGAGGGACGATCCTCTCCTACGAAGGAGTCGCGATCGCCAGCCAGGTCGCGAAGTCGAAGTCGCGACCGACCAGCCAGGACGACCGGGTCGCCCCGGCCGCCTTTCAACAACCACCAGTGGCGGCCGGTCACACCCAGTTCCAGACCCTCCGCCCGGCTCCGATCGCTCCAGCTCCGACAGCCTTCGCCGGACCGGTTCCGGCTTCGGTTCCGCCCCCGGCTGCTGGGGGAACCACGTACAAGCTCCGGGCGAAACTGGGGCTCCTGAAGGTGCTCGACGTCGAGCTCGAGGTCAGCCCGAGCCCGAAGTAACGTGTTGAACATGCCTGACGGTCCAGGGGAGTCAGGTCCCGGAATCTGTGAGGACTCGAAAGAGATTGACAGAATGGTCTCGGGGAAGCCAAGATAGTCAACCGGAAAGGTCGAGATTAGAAAAACTGTCTCTGGCGAACTCCGGATGCAGCCTTCCGAACGTGATCATCACGGGGCGTTATCATCCCGTGATGATCGATTGTCGGCGGCCTCGCGACGGCGAGGTCTGGTCCCTGGAGCCCTAGCGTCCATGAATCGTCCCCGTCATTTCTCTGCCTGTGCTTCCCTGTTGGTCGCGTTCGGCCTGGGAGCCGCGGCGACGGCCTTTTCGGGCTGTCAACCCGTGAGCGAGGGCCGGCCGGCCGGCTCGATCGAGGTGAAGAACGCTCGTTCTTCGGCCGCCGACATCGAGGCGGCCAGAGCCAAGTCATCCCTTCCGGGTCGCTGATCGACCTTCGCCACGCTAACCCCATCCAGCGCACGCTGGCCCTGGGCCAAGCGTCACCTACTGCCGCTCCTACACCTCAGGAACATTTCATGTCTAGAATCGCCCACCGGAGGGCCCGCCTCGGATTCACCTTGATCGAGTTGCTGGTCGTCATTTCCATCATCGCGGTGCTCATCGCGCTGCTGCTGCCGGCCGTCCAGGCGGCGCGCGAGGCCGCTCGCCGCTCCCAGTGCGTCAACAACCTCAAGCAACTGGGGCTTGCCTGCGCAACCTATGAGTCGACCAACGGCGTCTACCCACCCGGGATGCTCTACAACGCCGGTCTGTTCGGCCCGTCGATGTTCCTGCGAATGGCTCCGAACCTGGAGCAGAGCGCGGCCTACAACGCGTTCAACTTCAGCCTGTTCAGCTTGCACCCGGCCAATTACACGCTGGCCGGCATCGCCGTCTCGTCCTTGAGTTGCCCGAGCGACCCGACCTACCTTCAGGCAACGCAGTTCCAGTATTCGCCGTCGACCAACACCAAACAATTCCACAATCACTACTCGGCCAACGATGGCCCGTGGTTCGTCTACTCGTTCACGGCGGGCGCCGGCGGGCTCGGCCCCGACCCGGCCGCGTCCTCACAGAGTCTCGGGGCGTTCAACCAACTCGGGAACATTGGCATCGCCTCGGTCACCGACGGCACGAGCAATACGATGATGTTTCTCGAGAACGGCAACGGTCTGTTCTCGGCGTCGTCCCAGGCGGGTATGCACTACTGGAACGACGGTCAGATCTCTGATTGGCCGATCGAGGCTCGATTCCCGCCGAACTGGGCTCGGTTCTACAGCGACCCAACCAACGACCCGAATAATACTGCCCTGGGGAACTGGGGACCATACAATGCCATCAGCTTTCACCCCGGTGGCATCAACGTCGGGTTCTGCGATGGCTCGGTCAGGTTTATCAAGAACACGATCGACTCGTGGACGATCCCCGCGCCGCAAATGAACGGCATCCCCGTTGGAACGACTCCGGCCAACCCGACATACCCCTCGATCGGTACGTACGGTCTGACTGTTGGTGTCGGAACCCGTCTTGGTGTCTACCAGAAGCTCGCCACCCGCAACGGCGGCGAGATCGTCAGCTCGGACCAGTATTGAGCCGAAAAGTCCCGATCCCACGTCGAAATTCGTCGAGTCCCGTACTTCGACGGGGCGGCGTGGGACCGATCAAGCCGGGAATTAAGCCAAGTCCCTCGGCTCGTGGATGGTTCGTGCGGCTCTCCCCAGAGATCGTCACGGTGCCTCCTCGGAAGCGAAAGGCCGTTAGAGGCTCTCCTTCAAGGCGACGCTCCACGCGTCGCCTTGACCGTTTTGATCACCTCGACTACCATGAAGCTGGATGTCACGCAGCCTGAGAGACTCCGCAAAGGCTTGACAAAACACGACATACAGGACGGCGACGATGGCCTACAGCACCTCGGTGGCCCGGCATAAAACGCGAGAGGTCGGCATTGACGACCATGTAGTCGGCGGCGATCAGCCGATCCTGGTCCAGTCGATGACCACGACCAACACCTTCGATGTCGAGGCGACCGTCACCCAGATCCATGCCCTCGAAGAGGCCGGTTGCGAGCTCGTCCGCGTCACCGTGCCCAAGAAGGAAGACGTCGAGGCCTGCAAGGTCATCAAGTCTCAAATCAAGATCCCCTTGATCGCTGATATTCACTACGACTACAAGATGGCCCTCGCCTGTCTCGACGCCACGACCGCTGACGGCAAACGGGCCGTTGATAAGATCCGGATCAACCCCGGCAACATCGGCGGGATCGAGCGGTTCAAGGAAGTGATCCGCAAGGCCAAAGATAAAGGCGTGCCGATGCGCATCGGCGTCAACTCCGGCAGCCTAGAAAAAGACCTGATCGAGAAGTACGGCTTTCCCTGTCCCGAGGCGATGGTCGAGAGCGCCCTCCGTTCGATCGAAACATGTGAATCTCTCGGCTACCGTCAGATCATCGTCTCGCTCAAGGCCAGCCACGTGCCGACGGCGTTGGAGTGCTACACCCAGTTCGCCCGGCAGAGCGATTATCCGACCCACGTCGGGATCACCGAGGCCGGCTCGCGCGAGTACGGCACCCTCAAGAGCGCCGCCGGGATCGGCGCGATCTTGCTCCGAGGGATCGGCGACACGATCCGCGTCTCGCTCCTGGGCGACCCCGTGCCCGAGATCGCCGCCGGCTTCGACATTCTGCGGGCCTGCGACCGCCGGGTGAACCGGCCCGAGGTCGTCGCCTGCCCGACC
>JAJYCH010000538.1 GCA_021778575.1 Planctomycetota bacterium | reverse complement strand
TCGACCAGGAACTGGAGCCGATCGCGGATCTCGCGAACGAGGTCGCCGGCGATGTGCTTCTCGTCGCCGTCGAGCTTCAATCCCTTGAAAAAGGAGAGCGCCCGTCCGAGCGGCCAGTGACCGACCTGGTCGATGGTGAAGTCGCGAAACCGGACGGCGGCCGAGTCGTCGCGGAGCCTGGCTCCCATGCAGCTCACGCATGGAACGTCATCGACCATGCCGTGGAGCTTGTGGCGATAGAGGAACGAGACGCGCGCCGCCTCCTCGATCGCCGGGAACAGACCTTTATACTGGAATGCGAACCCGGGTTGATTTGTCGCCGAAGCGACTTCAAACCAGGCGTCGCCGGCACCGTGGAGGATGACCCGGCGGAACCGTCCTTCGAGGTCGTCGAACGGCGTGTCGAGATCGATCCCCAACGACTTCGCCATCGCCCCGATCATCCGGGCGAAGGCCGGATTCTCGGCGAAGTTGGGCCAGGGGACGACCGCCCCTTGATTCAAGGTCCGGCGGCCGTCGGGGATCAGGACGGCGGGATTCGCGCCGTGCTGGGTGCCCAGCCCTTCGCAGACCGGACACCAGCCGAGCGGGGCGTTGAACGAGAAGTGATGCGGCGACAGTTCCTCGAAGCTCCGGCCGCAACCGTCGCAGCTTCGGTGCTGGCTGTAGTGGTCGACCGGCCAGCGCGGCTCGTCGGCGTCGTCACCCACCCGGGCGACGTGGACAACCCCCTTGCCCAGGTCGAGCGCCGCCTCGACCGAGTCGGCCAGTCGCGACCGGGTCTTCCGGCGAACCACCGCTCGGTCGATCACAACCTCGATCCGGTGTTTCCGGCGATGGCTCAGTTCGGGCGGCGCGTCGAGACTGTGCGACGTCCCATCAACACGAACCCGGGCGAAGCCGGAGCCTCGGAGATCGTCCCAGAGCGCGGCGTAGTCGTCGTTGTCGCGGCGATCGACCGGAGCCATCACGTAGATCTTCGAGCCTTCGGGCAGGTGGAGGATCTTCTCGACGATCTCGTCGGCCGTCTGGGTGCCGATGGCCACGCCGCAGTTCGGGCAATACGGCTGGCCGAGCCGGGCGAACAGAATCCGCAGGTAGTCGTGGATCTCGGTGACGGTGCCGACGGTCGATCGCGGGCTCTTGCTCGTCGTCTTTTGCTCGATGCTCACGGCCGGCGAGAGCCCCGTGATCTGCTCGACCTTTGGCTTCTGGAGCGGGGCGAGAAATTGCCGGGCGTAGCTCGACAGGCTCTCGACGTAGCGGCGTTGCCCTTCGGCGTAGAGTGTATCGATCGCCAGGCTCGACTTTCCCGAGCCGCTGGGTCCGCTGCAAACCGTCATCTGGTGACGAGGAATCGTCACGTCAACACCCTTGAGGTTGTGCTGCCTCGCCCCTCGGACCGTGATGTCGGACAGGCCCGATTCGGACGAGAGCCTCGCCGGTTTCTTCTTGGCTTTTGCCTTCTGGGCGGCGGTGAGCGGGACCGGGCCATCGAGCAGTTTCTTCAAGGCCCGGCCGGTATGGCTGGCGGCGACGGCGGCGATCGCTTCGGGCGGTCCTTCGGCGACGACCCGGCCGCCACCGGAGCCTCCTTCGGGACCGAGGTCGATCACCCAGTCGGCCGTCTTCACCACGTCGAGATTGTGCTCGATCACGACCACCGTGTTGCCCAGGGCCGTGAAGCCGTGGAGGACTTCCAGGAGCTTCCGGACGTCGTCGAAATGGAGGCCGGTCGTCGGTTCGTCGAGCACGTAAAGCGTCCGCCCGGTTCCCTTCTTGACCAGTTCGCGGGCGAGCTTGATCCGCTGGGCCTCGCCACCCGAGAGCGTTGGCGATGCCTGGCCGAGCTTGAGGTAATCGAGTCCGACATCGTGAAGCGTCTGGAGCATCCCGGAGATCTTGGGGACGTTCGCGAAGTGTTCGAGCCCCTCCTGAACGTCCATCTCCAGGACGTCGGCGATGCTCTTTCCTTTGAACCGGGCGTGCAAGGTCTCGCGGTTGAACCGTTTCCCCTCACAGACCGGACAGGTGACCCAGACGTCGGCGAGAAAGTCCATTTCGAGCCGGTTCGAGCCGTTTCCTTCGCAAGCCTCACACCGTCCACCCGCCACGTTGAAGCTGAACCGACCGGCCTTGTAGCCTCGGGCTTTCGACTCGGGGAGTCTCGTATAGAGATCACGGATCAGGTCGAACAGTTTGATATAGGTGGCTGGGTTCGACCGAGGGGTCCGGCCGATCGGCGACTGGTCGATGTCGATGATCTTGTCGAGATGTTCCAGCCCGTCGATCCGGTCATGCTCGCCCGGCTGGGTGATCGCCTTGTTGAGGTCGCGGGCCAGGGTGTCGCGGAGGATATCGCCGACGAGCGAACTCTTGCCCGAGCCCGAGACGCCCGTCACGCAGACGAACAGGCCGAGCGGAAAGTCGACGTCGATCCCCTTCAGGTTGTGCTGGCGGGCCCCGACGACGGTCAACTTCTTGTCGGTCGGCGGTCTCCGCTGGCTCGGGACTTCGATCCGCTTTCGGCCCGAAAGATAGAGACCCGTGAGGCTTTTCTGGTTCTCGGAGAGAACTTCCAGCGACCCTTCGGAGATCACCTCGCCCCCCTTGACGCCGGGGCCGGGGCCGAAGTCGACGAGGTGGTCGGCGGCGCGCATCGTGTCCTCGTCGTGTTCGACGACGATCACGGTGTTGCCAACGTCGCGGAGCCGCTGGAGGGTGGCGATCAAGCGGTCATTGTCGCGCGGGTGAAGGCCGATCGACGGTTCGTCGAGGATGTAGAGCACGCCGACCAGGCCCGCGCCGACCTGGCTGGCCAGCCGGATTCGCTGGGCCTCGCCCCCCGAAAGCGTGGGTGCCGCGCGGTCGAGAGCCAGGTAATCGAGCCCGACGTTGGTCAGGAAGCCGAGCCGGCCGCGGATCTCTTTCAGGAGTTCCTCGGCGATCGTGGTCGACAGCGCGTCGAGCGGCGTCGCGGCGTCGGCGGGGTCGATATCCTTGGCGGGCTGACCGGCGAGAGCGTCGAAGAACCGGCCGACCCGGCCGATCGGCAGGCTTCCCAGTTCGACCAGGCTTTTCCCGCCGACCCGGACCGCCCGGGCCCGGGGGTTGAGCCTGGCCCCCTTGCAGTCGGGGCAGGTCACGCTCCGCATGTACGGTTCGAGCGCGGTCCTGGTCGGGCCTCCGGTCGCGGCCTTGTACTTTTCGAGCAGTTCGGTCGCCACGCCTCGCCAGGGTTCGGAATGGGGGAGCAGCTTCCCCTTGCTCTTCCAGAAATAGACGATCGGCCGGTCGCCGAGTCCGTAAAGCCAGGCATTCTGGTGCTTCGGGTCGAGATCGCGCCAGGGTCCTTTGAGCATCGCCCCTTTGGGCGGGCCGTTTCGGTCCCCTTCGACGTCGGCCGCGACGCCTTCGTAAAGATGCCGTCGCCACTTGCCCATCTCGCTGACCGAGCCGATCGGCTCGATCGCCCCCTTCCAGACCGAGAGCGACGGGTCGGGCACGAGCAAGGCCGGGTCGAAGTCGTGCCGGACGCCCAGACCATCGCAGCTCGGGCACATCCCCTGCGGGCTGTTGAAGCTGAACAGTTGCGGGCTGGGCGGGTCGAAGCTGATCCCGCAACTCGCACAGGCGTAATGCGATGAGAGCAGGAGGTCGGGCTGCCCCTCGATCGCGACGATCACCGACCCTTCGCCGAGCTTGAGCGCCGCCTCGATCGCTTCGGACAGCCGGGTCCGGATGTTGGCGGAGCCCGCCTTCAGGCGGTCAATCACGACCTCGATATGGTGCTTGATCTGACGGTCGAGTTCGAGCCGGTCGGTCAACGGGAAGACCGTGCCATCAACCCGAGCCCGGACGTATCCGGCCTTCGCCAGGTCCTCGAACAGGTCCTTGTACTCCCCCTTTTGACCACGGATGACCGGCGCGAGGATCGAGTAGCTCGTGCCGTCGGCAATCTGGAGCACCCGGGCGACGATCTGCTCGCGAGTCTGCGCGGCGACCGGTCGGTCGCAGTTCGGGCAATGTCCCTGGCCGACCCGGGCGAAGAGGACGCGAAGATAGTCGTTGATCTCGGTGATCGTGCCGACGGTGCTCCGGGGGTTCCGGCCGCCGGTCTTCTGCTGGATCGAGATCGACGGACTCAGGCCATCGATCCGGTCGACTTCGGGCTTGGGCATCTGGCCCAGGAACTGGCGGGCGTAGCTCGACAGGCTCTCGACGTAACGCCTTTGCCCCTCGGCATAAAGCGTATCAAAAGCCAGGCTGCTCTTGCCCGAGCCGCTGACGCCCGTGAAGCAGATCAAGG
>JAJYCH010000537.1 GCA_021778575.1 Planctomycetota bacterium | reverse complement strand
CACACTTCCGGATCAGCAAGTATCTTCGGGTCAGTCCTGCGTCGTCTACGTAAGTCTGGCTCAGGACGAGTCGATCGACTGCCTGTTCGAGCGCTGAAGCTCGTCACCGGGAAATTGCCGCGGGCAGCGTCGACGATGCGTCCTTAACTCAGCCAGGAGTGTGACTTGTGAAACGATCGACCACTCTCGAAGTCTCGATTCTGCGGACCCGCGTGGCGCTCAAGAACTGGATTATCAAGCAAATCGCGCTGACTCCCGCCGAGTCGGACGAGGAACAGGATGCCGCGACCTGGTTTCACGATCTGCCGCTAGCCGATCGATCGCGGATGTTTCTCGACCTGGCCTGCTTGAGCCTGGCTCGGGTCGACCTCAAACCGATCGCCTCGGGGCCGTTGGGAATCTTGCTCAATCGCTATCCGAATCTGTTCCCCGTGTCGTCAAGCGTTCCGACCCGCTCGGAAACCAGCGACTATTCCTGGTCCGAGAAGTGGAACAGCCACGGTCGGAAGCTCGAAGCGGTCACCAGCTCGACCGATTGACAGGCGGCTCGATCGTGAATCATCCCTGGACCGGCCGGGCAATGGCGGCTCGGGCCGGTCGGACGGCGATCAGTGGGGCCGGCTCCGGGGCGACGGCCTTGGGATCGGGGCGGAACATCACCAGCAAGATCAGCAATAGCCCGGCGTTGATCGCGCAAGGGACCAGAAAGATCATCCCGAACTGGTTCGGATAGGCCCCGACGACCTCGCCGGCGAGCAAGCAGCCCAGGAGCGAGCCCAGGCCGCTGGTCAGCACGGTATTGATCGACTGGGCGCTGGCCCGACGGTCGTTCGAGGCCCGCTGGTTGACGTAAACCTGGCCGCCGACCGTGAAACAGGCCACGCCCACCCCGTGCAGCGGAATGCCCGCCGTGGCCAGCCAGAGCGGTGGGTCGAACGCCAGTGTCGCGAAGCGAACCGCGTAAGCAGCAATTCCCAGGCCCAGAGTCAATCGGTAGCCAACCCGAGCGATCAGCCAGGGCAACGCGGCGAGCATCAGAACCTCGGGCCATTGCCCGAGCGACATCGCCGTCGACACCCACGCGCGATCCATCCCTAGATTCCGCAGGTAGTTCGGCATCACCTGATAGACGAACGGGGTCGTCAGACTGACGCCGAACGCCAGGAACAGATAGACGGGCATCGCCGGGGCTCGGACCAGTTCCGTCACGTCGCGGAGGCTCGAAGTCCTTCGCCCGACCGTCGTGATGGGCGGGGTGTCGGGCAAGGTCCGGCAATAGAGGGCGGTGATCGCCGACAATCCGGCGGCGATCCAGAACGCTTCGCCGGCCCCTCGACCCACCTTCGAGCCCGACCAGAACATCACGGCCGAGACCACCCACCCGATCGCCATCCACGACACGGTTCCCCAGAGTCGGATCTGACCGAAGTCACGATCGGGATGAGTGAGGTGGCGGAACGTGATCGAGTTGCTCAACGAGTAGTTCGGGGCCATGATCAGCCAGTAGCCCAGAAAGAGCCCGAACAACCAGCCAACATGGGACGAGACCCCCCAGGCCATCAAGCCGAGGAGAAACGTTCCCGCGCCGAAGGTCCAGGAGATGAACCGTTGGGTGGGCATCAACCGGTCGACCAGTTGCCCGGCCCCGAGCGGCATGGCGAACGAGGCAAGAGCCATCGTCGCGAAGATCCAGCCTCGACCGCGCTCGGAGATTCCCAGGTCGACCAGGTGAATCGAAAGAAGGGGCCAGAAGGCCCCTTGAACCGAGTAAACCAGAGCCATCATCCCCGACAATCGCCACTTCACCCGCGATTCCGCGTCCATCCGCCCCCCTACGCGACACCCGATCGGTCACCTCGATCCATTCTAGGACAAGCCGCCGATTGCTCGAAGGCCAATCGCGGCGAATTCGAGCGGCTTCCTTGAGAGACGCCAGCTATCGTCTCGATCGACTCCTGGCTATCATCAACAGGAACGGATCACGAAATCGTTCGGTCTGACCAGGAGCCTCTCCGCGATGGACAACCCGACTCCCCCCCGGCGACTCCGTCGCCGCTGGAAGATTCTCTCGGGAATCGCCACGCTGGTTCTGGTCGGACTGGTCGCCCTGCCGTGGCTCCTCTCGTCGCGACTGGCTTATTCGACCATACTCGGCCGGGTCAACCAGGCGTTTGCTCCCGGCAAGGTCGAGTTCGAGTCGATCGAACTGAGCTGGTTCCAACCAACCCGGCTGGCGAAGGTCGTCTTGCTCGACCCCCAGAACAAGGTGGTGGCCCGCGTTCCGTTCGGGGTGATCGACCGTACCCTCGGAGCGTTCCTGCTTCCCGATCCCGCGCCGATCACGCTCAGCCTGGACGACGCGGCGCTTGAGGTTGAACGCTCGACGTCGGGCGTGATCGACCTCGCCGAGGCTCTCAAGTCGATCATCGCTCATCCCAACCCGAAGCGCGACCTGACGATCCAGATCCGCCACGGAACGCTCGAATATCGCGACCCCTGGCTCGCCGAACCCTCGACCGCCGATGCTCTCGACCTGACCCTGCGGATTCCCACCGCGCCCAACCCGGTCACCTGGGCCTTGAAGCTGGCCAAGGGAGATTCGACCCTGGAGGTTCAGGGGGATTTCGACCGTTGGCTCGCCAAAGGGGGGCCGCCGCGAAGCCCCGAGCTTCAGGTGGGCGTCGTTGGCAAGCAGTGGCCGTTCGCGGCGAAGGTCGCCGAGGTTGATACCGTGGGTCGGCTCGACGGGTCGATTGACTTCGCGCGCAAGCACGGGCATTGGGTTCTCTCGGGCGACGCCCGGATCAACGAACTCCGAGCCCGTGGCCAGACGTTCGCCGGAGACAGCCTGGAGATCGACAAACTCGAAGCCGGCTGGGATCTTCACGAAACCGATGGCGGCTGGACGATCCGTCGCCTTGGCCTGAACTGTTCGCTCGGCGAGATCAAGGCCGAGGGGAAGTTGTCCGGCCCGAACGGAACCGGCAAGCAGCGGATCGAAGGGAAAATCGACCTCGCCGCGATCGCCCGCCAGCTTCCGCACGCGTTCCGGCTCCGCGAGGGCTTGAGCGTCGAAAGTGGATCGGCCAAGCTCTGGATCAACCTGGCAACCAGCGCCGACAAAACGACTTACGACATCGAGGCCACCCTGGCCGATCTCGCCGCGCGCGATCATGACCGGAACCTGAGCCTGCGCGAGCCCGCCACGCTCAGCGGTCGGCTCGTTCGCGTCGGCAACGACGCCCAGGTCGAGCGGCTGGCGCTCAAGACGTCGTTCCTCGACGCCTCGGCTCAAGGGCGGATCGACCAGGGCGTCGCCATCACGGGAACCCTCGACCTGGCCGGCTTGCGGAAACAGCTTGGCGAGTGGGTTGAACTGGGCAAGTTCGACCTGGCCGGTTCGGCTCGGCTGTCGGGAGGCTATCGGTTCTGGCCGGACGGTTCGCCGAACGACCCGGCCCGACGGACTTCCGCCTGGTTCGAGCAGTCGATCAAGGCGACGGTCCGCGACCTCCGGGTCGACGGGGTCGGTCCCTCACCGATCCGTCGCGACGCGCTGGAACTCGATTTCTCGGTCAACGGGGCCGCCGGTGCCGGTGGCTTTCCCACAAGCTGGAACCAGGCGGTCGCCCGGATCGATTCGGCGGGCACCCGGGCCGGCTTGACTCTCGAATCCCAGCCGCAAGGTCTCGCAATGAAAGCCTTTGCGCAAATGGGTGTCGCGACCCGAGCCTCGACCGACCAGACGCTCAACGCGAATCTGGTCGGAAGCTGGTCGCCGGACGGCTCGAACCTGGCGATCGACCGGGTGAGCCTGGCGGTGGTCCGGCCCGACCCGAAACAGCCCGAGAGCCGCGTCGAAGCCATCGCCCGGGGACGGTTCAACCGCTCGACCGGCGAACTGGTGCTTGATGCCGTGCCCGGCGAGGCCAACGGCGCAATTGTTCCGGGAACCGAGGGAATCCGGGTGGCCGGGTGGAACCAGGGACTGGCCGCGCTCCGGGTCGAAGGCAGCGTCACGGGAGCGGTCGAGACGCTCGACCAACTGGCGGCCAACCTCACCGATCGTCCGCGACTCGGTCTCTCGGGTCGCTGGTCGGCACTGGCGAGTGCCCGGGGGGATGCCGACGGGGTGCAGGTTGCCGCGAAGATCGGCCTGGTCGAACCGCCGAACTCGGCTGGCAAGCCGTCGCGGCCGACTTCACTGGCGCTGAATGCCCGGTACTCGCCGAAGCTTGACCGGCTCGACGTGGCCGAATTCGCGGTCTCGACGGCTTATGGAACGCTCGACGCCTCGGGACGGCTGGACGAGC
>JAJYCH010000536.1 GCA_021778575.1 Planctomycetota bacterium | reverse complement strand
GCCGCTGACGTTCATCAGCGCGGTGACGATCACGCTGACAACAATCAGGGCGAAGGCGAGCGGAGCCCGGTGATACATGGCCCCTTCCCAGCGCTCGCGAAAATCACGCATTCGCTTCTGGTAGTCGCGGAGGACCCGTTCTTCTTTCTTGCGGATCTCCTTGGCCGTTTTGGGCGCGGCCTGGAACCGTTCGGCCTTGGGGTCGGTCTGAAAGTCGGCGAGCCAGGCTCGAGCTTCGTCAACCTTATCCTCGCGGTGAACCCAGAGAGCCCAGCCACCGCCGGTGCGTGGGGTGATCTTGGTGGTGATATTCTGAGTCAGGAGATAATCCGCCAGAACCTTGGCGTCGGCCTCGCTGGCGATGATGCCGATCTCACGCACCGTCGCGCCTCCTGGAGGACTGAGTCATTTTCGGAACGGATTCACAGCAGCCAGGTTACCAGAACCTTCGGTCTGGTCCAATCGACTGCTCAAATCCGCGAGGACAACTCAGTTTGCCGCGACCTTCCTCGGGACGGCTCGCGCGTCCTCGCCGGCGTCTCCGCCTTCTTCGTGATACTGGGCGTCGGTGTTCACTTTCCAGGTATCGAACTGACCCAGGCCGAGGATATTCCGCGCGGCGAGCAGCGCGGTCATCATCGAATGATCCTGGTTATTGTACTTGTGCATCCCGTTCCGACCGGCCAGTTCCAGATTTCCCAACGTCTTCAGCCAGGTCCGGATCACCGCGAGATGGTCCTGATAGACGTCGTCGTAAACTGGATACGCCTTGGGCATCCGGACGACGCAGCCGTCGATCACGTCAACGGACCGGGCCAGGCCGATGGTCTCGACCTCCTTCCGTCCCAGCGCGATCAGATCGGCGTCGGACATTGTCCAGAGGTCGTCCCCCTCGAAGCAAAAGTATTCGAGGCCGAGACTGCTCTTGGATTGATCCGGCACGAGGTCGGGCGACCAGTTCTTGAAGTTCTGGATTCGCCCCACGCGGACATCAGGCTCGTGAATGTAAATCCAGTTATCCGGGAACGTATCGGGACGGTCGAGAATCAGGACGACGGTAAGAAAGTCGCGATAACGGAGCGACTCGGCGGCGATCGCGACTTCCTGTGGCGCGGGCGGTTCCATCGCCCGGATCAACTCGCGGATCGGCAAGGTCGAGACGAAATGCTGTCCTTCGTAGCGCGTGAGCTTTCCCTTCGAGTCGCGAGCGAGGAACGTCGTGACGTTCGAACCGTCGTGCTCGATCTTCACCACCTTGGCATCGTGGTGGACGGCGTTGCCGCCTTTGCGGACCTTCTCGCGCGCCGCTTCCCACATCTGACCGGGGCCGAGGCGCGGGTACTGGAAGCTATCGATCAAGGTCTTGATGACCTCGCCCTTCCCCTTGGCCCGCTTGCCGAACAGCGCGTTGAGCACGGTCCTGGTAAGGTTCAGCCCCTTGATCCGCTGCGCCGCCCAGTCGGCGGAGATCTCACGGGTGGACATGCCCCAGACCTTCTCGGTGTAGGTCTTGAAGAACATCTCGAACAAGACCCGGCCGAACCGGTTGACGGTCCAGTCCTCGAAACTGCGTTCGGGCTGGATCGGCTTGATCCGGGCCATGACGTAGCTGGCAAGGATCTTCACGGCCTTGAACGGACCGAGCTTGGCGAAGGCGTCGACCGGCTTGAGCGGGTAATGGAAAAACTTCCGATTATAATAGATCCTGCTCATCCGTTTGCGGGTGATGAACTGGTCGCCGAGGATCTCGCGCCAGAGTTCGTTGACTTCTTCACTCTTCGAGAAGAAGCGATGGCCGCCGATGTCGAAGCGGTAGCCCTTGTACTGGTCGGTCCGGCTGATCCCGCCGACGAGGGTGCTCTCGGATTCGAGCACGACGCACGACGCGCCATGTTTGGTCAGTTCGTAGGCGGCGGTCAGGCCGGCTGGCCCCGCCCCGGCGATGACCGTGGCGTGCGCGGCAACAACAGCGACCTCGCCCAGGTCGTCAACCTTGGTCCAGCGGTGCGGCGGGAGTCCGGGGCGGACTCGTTCCGAACGAGGAATCGGCGATTCGGTGCCCATCCGGGCCCTCCGTGGCTGGTCGGACTGCTGCGCTTCCGGCAATCGAGGCGGTCACACTCTCAAAAGGGCGCATCTTATCCTTGATGTCGGCCCGACGGACCCGCGTGTTGTGTCATAAATCAGCCGGATGGTCAAGGTCGGCGACGAGCGATCCGCGCAACCGTCACTTCCCGACCAGTTCACGGACCTTCCGGCCGAAAATCCTGGCCGCTTCGATGGCCTCGACCGGCGGAAGTTTCTGCCCTTGTGCTTGTTCAAACGCCTGGAGGTGGTCGGCTTCGAGCAAATCCGTCCGGACGTAAAGCTGTTCCGCCGCCAGGACCAGGCACTTCAGCCCCGCCTCGCGATATCCCTTCACATAAACCAGGGCTCGAAGGCTGGCGAACATCGACTCATAGGCCAGAGCCCCGACATCCGCCGGGTCGTGCTTTTCAAGTCCCTGGATCGCCAGCGCGGCGGCGAGCCGGTCGTCCGCCAGCTTCAAGAGCGCGGGGACGCGCGCGGGAGCGGCGTCGTCCCGGAACAGGTACGGGCTTTCAAGGCATTTCTGAAGCGTGTTGACGATGGCCATCCGCGATTTACCTTCCTCGCGACGATCCGAGCCGGGCACCGATGAACGATTTCCACGATCAAACAGACTTCGATCCTGAGCGGTCAGTCTCGCGAACCGATTCCGGGAGCCAATCCGTGAGAACTTGCCTTCGCCACCGTGCTCGGTCGTGTTTCCAGGACCGATTTGACTGGCCTGGACCCTCCCACCACGAACAATCGGGACGCGCCCAGCTTCACGGTCTCTTTCGAGAGTGTCCGGGCATAGACGCCAAACCCCACCGCAACGACCGCCGCCAGGACGATCGTCGAGGCAATCGCGGGCGATGCCGGTCGATAAGTGGCGGAGGCACTCGCCGGTCGAAGAAACAACGCCCGCAAGACTCTGGCGTAATAGAAAGCCGAGATCACACTGTTGAGCAACCCCAGCATCACCAGCCAGAGAAACGTGAGCCGATGTTGCGGTGCGGCGTTCAACGCTTCCATGAACATGAATAACTTGCCGAAAAACCCCGCGAACGGCGGCAGGCCGATCAACGAGAGCATCAAGATCACCACGCAGACCGCCAGCAACGGCGATCGTGAGCCAAGTCCATTGAGGTCGTCGATCTGCTCGCTCGAACCATCGCGAAACAGCCAGGCGGTGACGGCGAACGCCCCGAGGTTGGTCGCCGCGTAGACCAGCAGGTAAAACAGGACCGAACCGGCCGAGCCGGCGGCGTCAATCGAGACCACGACGGCCAGAACACCGACGAGTAGATAGCCGGCGTGAGCGACCGACGAATAGGCCAGCATCCGCTTGAGGTTCTTCTGCGCCAGCGCCGCGAAATTGCCGTAGGTCATCGTCGCCGCCGCGATCACCGCGACCAGACCCACCCAGCCGGGGGAAACCAGGCTATCAGGACGGCTCGCCCACGGACCAAGCGACTGGACCAGGACCTTCATCAGGGCCACGACGCTCGCCACCTTCGACCCCGTCGCGATCCAGGCCGAGACCGGCGCGGGGCTTCCTTCGTAGACGTCGGGAGCCCACTGATGAAACGGCACGGCCGCGATCTTGAACCCGAATCCAACCAGAACCAGAAGGACCGCCGAGCTACCAATCAGGTCGCCCGTCAAACCCGAGGGTCCGCTCCGACTGGCCAGCGCTTGACCGATCCCGGCCAGGCGAGTCGTTCCCGTCAGCCCGTAAAGCAAGCTCAGCCCGAACAGAAAGAGCGCCGAGGAGACCGAGCCGTAGATGAAATATTTAAGCCCCGCTTCGGGAGAACGATGACGATCCTTCTCGAACGCCGCGAGCAGATAGAGGCAGATCGTCATCAATTCCAGGGTCAGAAACAGGGTCAGCAGTTCCTCGGCGGCGATCAGAAGCATCATCCCCACGCCCGCCCAGAGCGTGAGCGCGAAGTATTCGGCCCAGTGTTCGGTGAACGTCCAGCTTGTCGAGAGTGCCACGACCAGGCCGAGCAGAACCACCACGACGGCATTCAGGCCCACAATCAATGGGCCGCCGCTGACCGTGCCCAGGAACAGCGAGGGCTCGGCCGCCAATCCCCTCGCCGACCATCCCGGCAGGAAACAGCCGACCAGGGCCAGCAGGACACCGACCAGGCTGAGCAAGCCGAGGACTCGACCACGTCTCGACGACTCGACCTGACGCAACGCGGTAAAGTCGACGATCAGGAGCAAGAGCCCCCAGACCGCC
>JAJYCH010000009.1 GCA_021778575.1 Planctomycetota bacterium | reverse complement strand
TGGATGCCGGATCGACGGACGCCAACCGTTCGATCAGTTCCATCTGAAAGCTCATCTGACGAGCGAAGATTTCGCCCAGCCGGTTCGAGGTCCGGAGGTAGGCGTCGTGAGCACCTCCCCGCGCAAGGTCGGCCGCCACGACCTGATGGACCAGCGGGTCGGTGCCTGTCGATGTCCGCGTCATGGTCGTGAAATCCGCAAGCGGGTAAGCATCTGTTTCAAACGATGGGAAGAACGATGTCCGTTCCGGTCCTGAATCCCACGACGTCAATACGGGAACGGCCGGCCAGTCGATGGGAATGAACGGCTCTCCGCCCAGGCTGACCGCGATCATCCGTTCGGGATTCCATTGAAAATAGGCGGGAGATTGTCGGCCATGAACGGGACCGAGATCGACCGGAATGCGCTCGGCGATCAGACGGGCCAGGACTCCCAGGAAGGTCGCGACCGGCTCACGCTCGCCGGGACAGGCCGACAACGCCAGGTGCGGACGATCCGTCAGGATATCATCAATCATTCGGGTACACGAGGCACCAGGACCAACCTCGACAAACACCCGGATTCCATCATCGTAGGCACGGCGGATCACGCTGGGAAAATCGACACCGTGTAGCGCGTGGTTGAGGATCGACTCGGCCGCCGACTCCCGATCAAGCGTGTAGGACTCGCCACTCGACCCGCTATAGAACCGGACACCGGGGGGCGGAATCGTGTCGAGCAGGTGAAGGTCGTGGTACGATTGTTCGACCTCGTGAACGATCGAGCAATGAACCGTGCTGACCAGCGGCAACGGATGAAACCGGCCGCCAACGCGTTCCACCAGTTCCGCCACCGCGCTCCGCTGACCGCCGACGACGACCTGACTATCGGTGTTGACGATCAAGAGATAAGCGCGTTCGATTCCTTCCAGCCCGGCAAGAACCTGTTCGGCCGGGCGCTGAAGGATGCCGGCAACCCAGTCGACCGGCTCGCCGCCGGGCAAGTTCCAGGCACGTCGGGCGGCGTCGCACGGTCCGGCCAGATCGGTCCGGAACAGGGGCGACGTATCAAATCGGCGGAACATGTCGTCGCGGTCGGTCCAGGCCCGGAGCGAGAAAAGCGCCGTCGTTTCTCCCAGGCTATAGCCGATCGCGGCGTTGGCCTTGAGGCCCGCCATCCGAAGCAGGTCGGTCAGGAACGTGCCCAGCGAGACCTGGCCGAAGATGCTGGCTCGATGGTCGTCGAAGGTCTCGGGCGGGTCGGCATTCCAGTAGGTTCCGCTGGCCATCTGGCTCCGGAGGAGTCGGTTTTCGGCATCCTGAACCCGCAGAATTTCCGGCCAGTGGCTCGATAGTTCGCGACCCATCCCGGCGAAGTGGTTCCCCATTCCGGGAAAGACGAATGCCAGTCCCGCATTTGGCCCGAGTGGATTCGGCGTGTAGGCCACCCGGTCGGAAGCACGGGCTCGCGCGGGGACTGCTTCCGAATCGATTCGCTGTCGAGCCGAGGCGATCCCGTCGCGAAGCTGGGCCACGCTGTTCGCCACGATCGCCACCGCGAGCTGTCGAGTGGGATCGGCGGGATGGTCGCTGAACCAGTCGCGTCCGAGATCATCGATGGGTTCAACCGCGCGATCGGCCAGCGCTTCGAGTTCATCGAGCCCGTCCCTCAGACCCGAGGCGTCATCCGCTTCAATCGCGAACAAGGCCGAGGGTAGTCGCCCGATCGGTTGCAGGCGGTCGATCGAGGAGAGACCGGCGGTCGGCTCATGGGATTCGAGCACGACATGGGCCGAGTTGCCATCGATTCCCGAGCCGCCGACGATTGCCCGGCGAGGCCCTTCGACGCGATCGCGGAGCCAGAATTGCGGACCGACAGCGGCGCCCGTGTCGCGGAGTGGCGGCAAGATCTGTTGATGCAAGGCGAGTATCGACCGGACGAGTTTGACCATGCCCGAGGCCGCGCCGGCATGATCGATCCCGGTTGGTCCCGCGATGGGAAACTGGGCCAATCCCGGACAGTCCGAGTCGAGGAGCCCAGCAACCGCGTCAAGATTCGCGTCGGCGAGCGCCCGGTCGAGTGACTCGACCGGGCTCGACGGATCACCGCTCGCCAGGCCAATTCCGTGAATCACGGCAGAGATCTTGTCGCCGTCACGCTCGGCGTCGCTCAGTCGCTTCAGGACCAGGACGGCCGCGCCATCGGTGGGGCTCTCCGCGTCGATCCGTCCCGTTCGGAGATCCCCATCGGTGAGCGACGCCCGGAGGTCGCCCGGTAGATCGACGGCGCCAACGATCGCTTCGTCGAGTTCGCCGCGACGGAGCATCCGGACCGCCACGTCGACCGCTCGATATCCCGAAGTCTCCTCACTGGAAACGGTGAAGCTGGGACCGCCGAGCCGGAATTCGCGAGCGACCCGGCTGGCGACGATGCTCCCGAGCGCTCCCATCGTCCGGTTGGCCGAAAGCGCGGGTCCGAAAGCGTCGCGAAGCTCCTCGACCCATGATTCCAGGGCTTCATCCGTCAGCCTCAGGGCATGACGATCGTTCCAGTCGCGAGCGGCGTCGAGCAACGACCAACGCACATGAAAATTGGTCGTGTTCAGGTCGAGCCCGAGCCCGACGAGGCACCCCGCTTTCAGGCGAGTCCGTTCCTCCCATCCCGCGTCGGCGATCGCCTCCGCCGCCAGCCTCAGGAGGAGCGACTGCTGCGGCAGCATCTCTTCCAGCTCTCGGGGCGGAATCCGGAACCGGTCGGTCGGTAGATTGACCTCGTTGATCCGATACGCCCGCCAGTCCTGATCGGCCAGTCCCGATTCGGCGAACCAGTGAGTCGCTTCGGCACCCCACCACCGCGTCGGCTCGGTTGGCTCCGCGACGGTCGAGCCGCCGAGAAGCTTTTGCTGGACCGCTTGAAGCCCCTCGAACGGACCGAACTGGGCGGCCATCCCGACGACGGCGATCGGCTCGAAATCAGCCGAGCGGATCGGATCGATCGGTGAGCCGTCCCATTCCTCGATCAAGACATGGGCGTTGATCCCGCCAAATCCAAAGCCGCTCAGAGCGACCCGTCGCGGCGTTCCATCAGCCCGGCGCGGCCAGGGCTCGGCCTGGGCGATTATCCGGAACGGACTGTCGGCGAGATTCAAACCGGGGGCCGGTTGATCGAATCCGGCTGTCGGCGGCAGGGTCTCGTGCTGGAGGGCGAGCAAGACCTTGAGCAGACCCGCCGAGCCTGCGGCCGTGAGCGCATGGCCGACGTTGGACTTGACCGAGCCGATCACGCATCCGCCCGGCGGGTAATCCATTTCGCACCAGAGCGTCCGAAGGCTGGCAAACTCGACCGCGTCGCCGACGGGTGTGCCGGTCGCGTGGCACTCGATCAGGTCGACGTCGGAGGGGTTCCAACCGGCCGTTTCATACGCGGCGCGCATCGCGCGGAGTTGCCCCTCGGAGTGGGGAGCGAGCAGGCCGCCGTCAACGTCGTTCGACAGGCCAATTCCCGCGATCACGCCGTAGATCTGGTCTCCGGCCGCCAGCGCGTCGCTCAGTCGCTTGAGGACGAAAATCCCCGAACCTTCCCCCACCACCAGCCCATCCGCCGACTCGCCAAACGGCGAGGCCGTGCCCGTCGGCGAGAGCGCCCGCAACTGCGAGAAGCCCATCTGGGTATAAAGCGGGTCGGGCCGCGACAGCCCGCCGGTCAGCATCGCGTCGGCCCGACCTTCGAGAAGCTCGTCACTTGCCAGCTTCAACGCATAAAGCGACGAGGCACAGGCCGCGTCGATCGTGTACGCACCTCCTCCCAGCCCCAGCGCCTTGGCCAGCAGGCCGGCGGGAAGCCCGGCAACCCGGGTGTTGAGCGGCTCGAACGGTTCGAGAGGGGCCGAATCGAAGCCCTGGCTCTCGGCGAAGGTCCTGCCCAGCGTGTCGCGGGCGATGCTTGACGCGGTCTCGGTCGGCAGGACGATATTGCCGAAGACCACGCCGACCCGAGCCCGATCGACGCCATCCATCCGCGCGTCGAGCCAGGCGGCCCGCCCTGCCTGCAACGCAAGGTGGAACATCGGGTCGAGCCGGTCAAGCAGGTCGGGATCGATGGCAAGGCCCGACGGGTCGAGCGTGAACCCCTCGACGAAGCAGCCTCGGGTGGAATAAACGTGGTCGGCCAGGCCGACCCGAGGGTCGTAGGCGTCGCGCGGGTCGAGCAGCCAGCGGCCGGGCGGGACCTCGCGCGCGGAGGCCACGCCGGATTCAATGTTGGCCCAGAACTGCTCAAGGTCGGGTGAATCGGGGAAGATTCCCCCGATCCCGACGATGGCTACCCGATCTTCACGCCTCATGAGCGCTCGCCCGCCGTTGAATTCGTGCCCCTGGTCACTTCGACTCCACCCGGCCCGCGCGGTTGCGCCGGAACGCGGCCTTGAGCGAGGCGTCGATCACACATTCGTAATCTTCGATCCGGGCCACCGGGTCGCCGCGATCATCAAGGAAGTCCACGTCGGCCCGAGCCTTATGGGCGCTGGACTCGATGATCCGCGCGACGACCCGCACCCCTTCGGCCGGAAACGCCCGGCGGAACTGGCGATACCGCCCGATATAGGTGGGCAACGAGCCCGATCCAGTCCGTTCTATGCTCCAGAGAATCATCATCTGGAACGCACAGTCGAGCGCGAGCGGGTCGGTCAGCCACTGGTTCCGGAGCGGGTTGACGACCCACTCCGAAGGGGCGGGAGCGGCCGAGACAGTTGCGGCGATCCCGGCGTCGCCACACCCTTCCACCGCGACGATCCCGTGGAGGTCGGGACCATGAAAGAGCAAGTCGCCGTAGATCTCACGACGGTTCGCCGGATAAGCCGGAAGGCTGGGGTCTTCGACGGACATCGGCCGGGGTGGGTGCCCGTCGCCGAGGATCACTTGCCCCCTGGCATGGAGAACTTCACGATCATCGGCGAAGACACCGCGAAGCTCGACCGGCACGACCCAGTGCCCGTCACGTTTGACGGCCTTGCCGGCCATCGCTCGAATCGTCTCGGGCAGCGTTTCACGAAGGACCACGCCTTTGAGCAGGCGGAGGTCGTCGACCCCGCAGTAGACCATTCCCGGGTTCCGGGTCATGGCCGCCTGCGCCAGCCATTCCAGGATCAAGGCCATCGGCAGGACCGGCCGACCATCCATCACGTGCGAGTCGAGAATCGGAGTCGAGGCCACGTCGAGCGGACGCTCGAACACCTTGGCCAGCGTGCTCGAAGCTTCCTCGGCGGGTTCAGTGCTGGAAGTTTTGAGGAAATCGGGATCAGGCCCACCGCCGCCGAGGATCACGACCTCGACCGGTCGGGTCGTGGTCGATCGCAACTCATCGATCAGGTAGCCGGCACCGGCTCTGGTCGGGATCAAGGCGATCCCCTCGGCCTCGAATAATGGCCGGAGCGCGGGTGTCACCATCCCACCGGCCCACGGACCCCAGTTGACCGACACGACCCGGCATGGGGGCCGCTCGCGGGCTTCTTTCTGGGCACGCTTGTTGAGAACTTCATTCGCCGCCGCGTAAGCAACCTGACCGTTCCGGCCGAACCGGGCGGTCGAGGACGAAAACAGGACGAGCGTCCGGAGGGCGTCGTCGCCGATCGCGTCGAGCAGATTGTCGAGCCCGTCGACCTTGGTCGAATAGACCCGGGCGAATTGCTCGTCGGTCTGATCCTCGATCTTGCGATCGGCCAGGACCCCCGCGCCGTGGATCAGGCCCCGAACCGGTCCAACTTCTCGACGCAGTTCAGCCACGACCGTCCGAACGGCTCCGGCGTCGCGGACATCGACCGAGCGATAGAGGACCGTCGCGCCTGCGGTCTCGATCCGTTTCAGGT
This sequence comes from Planctomycetota bacterium, assembly GCA_021778575.1. Taxonomy (GTDB): domain Bacteria; phylum Planctomycetota; class Planctomycetia; order Isosphaerales; family Isosphaeraceae; genus Tundrisphaera. Next base: position 14,760 of record JAJYCH010000009.1, on the reverse strand, counting down.
TCGCCAGGACCTCGCGGTTCGCGGAGAGCTGGCGGAACGCCTCGCCGATCGCCTGGGGCGTGGAGTGCCCGTTCGCCCGGGTATGCAATCCACGCTTGATCTCCGCGTCGTCGGTCAAACCGACGAGCCAGTCCGGCTCCGGTTCGGGGCTGGGGCTTCGGCCCAGAATCGCGATCGTCGGTCGGAACGCCCTGGTGAGAGCCTCGGCCACCTCGGCGGTCACCCCTCGGGCGCCGCCGGTGATCAGGACCAGGTCGCCAGGCTGAAGCGGATCGACGCTCGCCGTGAGATCAACCGCGACGGACTTGAGCACAATCGTCGAGCGACCGGCGCTCGACAGTCCAACCTCGGCCGGACCTTTATGGGTTAGCTCGTCAAGGATGAGCGTCGTGGCCTCGTCGAGCGGCAGTTTCGGGTCGAGGTCGATCGCCTTGCACTGGACGTCGGGCCACTCGAAGCCCGCAGTCTTGCTCAGACCGGCAAGACCACCCGATCGCGGCGAACTTTGACCGGGCAACCCGTCAATCCCGAAGGTCCCGCCCAGACTCGTGACCGTCACGAAGGCCGAATCCCCTTTTCGGAGCGCCGTGGCCGACGATCGAAGGAGCCCGAACGCAACGGCTGTGGCGTCGTCGGGCCAGTCGGTCCCGAGCACGATCAATCCCGCCAGTTTGGTGGGAATGACCACGCTGCCGACCTCGGACCGGGCGATCGATCGCCCTCGAAGCCCCAGCTTCGTCATCCCTTCGACCAGGGGAGCAGCCAGACCCGAACCATCATCGAGAATCCAGACCTCGGCATCCCGGGCGATCGGCACGGTCGGACGATCCGACGGGCGATCGAGCCCGACGACCGTCGGAATCAGGCGACGAACCGGCTCGGAAACCGGTTCCGGAGCGCGAGCCGGAGCCGCGGCGGCCGACTTGACCGGCGATACCACGGGAGCGCTGACAGCACTACTGCCGGCGAGGAACTCGACGATCTGGCCCAGTGTCCGGATCGTTCCCAGGTGTTCGGGACCGATCACCGGGGCTTCGGGCAACCGTTCCTGAAGCGCCGCGAGGATCTCGACCCGTTTGATCGAGTCGATCCCCAGGTCGGCGTCAAGTTGCATGCCCGGTTCGAGAACCTCGGCCGGATAGCCGGTCTTCTCGGCAACGACGGCGACCAGAGCCTCAAGAACCTTGTTCGAGGCGGGAGCCGAGGCGGCTGATGCCGACGCCAGGGGAGCCATCGGGCTCGGAGAGGTCGAGGCTCCATCGCTGCCGGCGAGGAATTCGACGATCTGGCCGAGGGTCCGGATCGTTCCCAGGTGTTCGGGACCGATCACCGGGGCCTCGGGCAACCGTTCCTGAAGCGCCGCGAGGATCTCGACCCGTTTGATCGAGTCGATTCCCAGGTCGGCGTCAAGCTGCATGCCCGGTTCGAGAACCTCGGCCGGATAGCCGGTCTTCTCGGCAACGACCGCGACCAGAGCCTCGTAAACTGCCGAGGTCTTCGAGGCCACGGGAGCCGCCACAACGGTCGGGGGGACAACCCGCGGCGGCGGTTCGACGGCTCGGGTCACGACCGGCGGTGGCGTCGCGACAGCGCGTGGTTTCGCGACCGGTTCGGGCCGGGGCGTGGCGACAGTCCTGGGTCGGACCGGCGAGGGCGGGCTAGGTCGGCGAACCTGGGGCGCTGGAGCGGCGATCGGCAGCGGAGTGGGAGCCGGGCTGGAGGAGACTCGCGGCTCGGCGGTCGGAATCGTCGACCCGCCGAGCGCGGCGTAGGTCAGACGTTGCTGGTGCTCCAGAAGTGCCAGGAAGGTTTGCTGGGTCCGGTCCTGACCTTCGAGGAACTGACGGTGCAACTGGCTGGTTTGTTCGTTGATCCGCTGGAGCGCGACCAGATTTTCTTGCGAGTCGCGCAAGGCTTCCAGCAGGTACGAGGGGGGAACCGGGGTCAGTGCGGAGGGAACCGGGGACGAGAGCTGTCGCGAAGTCGAGTCCGCGACGGGAGCCGGGCTACGGGTCGGGCCGGACGTCGCCCCGTTCCGGGACGGTGGGGCCGGGACCGCCCGGGGTTCGGATGGGGCGAGGGGCCGCGCGGCGGGTCGGTCGTCGGGTTTGAGCGTCATCTTGAGCGGCGGTTCCGGATTCGGATTCGGGGGGACGGGAGTAACCGGTGGGACGGCGACAATCGGCGGCAATGGCTTGGGAGCGAAGTTGGCTCCGGAAACCTTGACGGTAAGCCCAGGCTTGCGTCCGGCGGCGGGAGCCAGGAGCGACTCCGCCCCTTCATCCCAGCTCGACAGGTCGACCTGGTGCCCGAGCGCGGCGGTCTGAGCCAGGAGCCGGGCCAGGTCTCCCAGATTTCCTCGACTTCCTCGCGAACCGTCGAGCGACAGACTGACGTGGTCGCGACCATCGAGGATCGAGCGGATCAGACCGGAGAGCTTACCATCGGGACCGACTTCGAGGAATGTCCTGATCCCCGATCGGTACATCGCCTCGATCAGATCGACAAACCGGACCGGGCGGGCCAACTGATCGGCCAGGAGGGTTCGGGTCTCGGCGGGATCAGTCGGATAAGGGGACGCCGTGGTATTTGCATAGACCGGGACGACCGAATCGGCGAGTTCCACCTGATTCAAAGCCGTCAGGAGCGGGCCACTGGCCTCGGCGACCAGCCGGCTATGGAACGCCGCCGAGACGTCGAGAATCCGGGTGGAGATCCCCACCGCGGCAAAAGCTTGCGCGGCCCGATTGACCTCGGCGAGCGGTCCCGAGAGGACCGCTTGCTTCGGGGCATTCCGGTTGGCGATGACCAGGTCGAGCTTCTGGTCGGCGATCACCTGTTCGATCGTCTCCACCAGGGCCAGGACGGCGATCATCCCCCCCCGGTCGCCGCCGTCGCCGGCCATCAACCGCCCACGGAGCCTCGCCAGTCCGGCGAAGTCGGCGGGACTGATCCGGCCCGAAGCGCAGAGCGCAGTCAGTTCGCCAAAACTGTGACCGGCGAAGGCGTCGGGATTCAAGCCAAAGCCTTCGAGAACACGCCAGGCACCGAGACTGACGGCGCCGATCGCCGGTTGGGCAATGTTCGTCGCCCGGAGTTGCTTTTCGAGCCGGTCGCGAGCGGGATCGTCGAAGACCGCGTGCGGATAGATCCAGTCTCCTAAGCCTTTGCCTTCGAGTGGCGTCGAACCGGCTTCCGCCAGCGTATCGAGGAAGTCGGGGAAGGTGCAGGCCAGGTCGCGGAGCATCCCGACGTACTGCGAGCCCTGCCCCGGAAAGAGAACGGCCAGCCCGCCCAAAGCTTGGCCACTGGCGAGGAAGACGCCTTCGGGAGCGGTCGACCGGACCGTGGCCGCCGGACCTGTCAGCAGGGTCCGGGCTCGCTCGGACAGCCGGGACCAGGGGGTTCCGTCACGTTCGGCGACGATCACCAGCCGTTCGGCGTGATCCGAGCGGAAACTCGATCGCGATCGGGCAGCGGCGAGCCGGAGGGTTTCCCAGGAAGCCTCGATCGGAATCGCCTCGATCGCCCGGCCCAGCGTCGAGCGGTCGGGTCCGGAAAACGCCAGGATCTGAACGTCACCGGTCCAGGCGACCGGGGCGGGTCGCGGATCAGCCTCCTCCAGGACCGCATGGAAGTTACTGCCGCCGAATCCAAAGGCGCTGACGGCGGCGCGTCGCGGGTGGTCGGGGCTGGGGAACCAGGGGCGAGGCTCGGTATTGAGGTAGAACGGCGTGGTCTCGGGAGCGACCCCTTCGGCCGGTCGCTCGATCTTGATGGTTGGTGGGAGGACCTTGTGGTAGAGGGCCAGGGCCGCCTTGATCAGACCCGCCGCGCCCGCCGCCGCCTTCGTATGGCCAATCTGCGACTTGACCGAACCGAGCGCGCACCAGGTTCCTTCCGCCTGGCTCGACCGATAGACCTCGGCCAGGGCCGAAAGTTCAACGGCATCGCCGACCTTGGTCCCGGTCCCGTGGGCCTCGACCAGCTCAACCGTCGAAGGCGCGACTTCGGCCGATTCGTAGGCTCGGCGGAGGCATTTGACCTGGCCCGCCGCGCTCGGCGCGTAGACGGCGTTTCCCTTGCCGTCGCTGGAGGTGCCGACCCCTTTGATCACGGCGTAAATCCGGTCGCCGTCGCGCCTGGCGTCGTCCAGCCGCTTGAGCGTGAGAACCCCGAGCCCTTCGCCGAGAGCCGTGCCGTCGCCATTGCTGGAGAACGGTCGCGAATCTCCCGTGGGCGAGAGCGCGGGAGTCTTGCTGAAGCACATGAACATGAAGATGTCGTTAAAGGTGTCGAGACCGCCGGTCAGGGCGACGTCGCAACGGCCGGCGGCCAGTTCGAGGATCGCCAGGTGAACTGCGGCGATCGAGCTAGCGCAGGCGGCGTCGACCACGCAGTTCGACCCACCGAGGTCGAGCCGGTTGGCGATCCGACCGGCGGCGACGTTGCCGAGCAGGCCGGGGAACGAATTCTCTTGCCAGCCGACATAGGAGTCGGCAATCCGCTGAACCACCTGACTGGCGACCGGCTCGGCGACTCCGCAATCCTTCAGCGCCCGACGCCAGATCGGGTGGCCGAGCCGGGCTCCGAGCGGGATGACCAGTTCCAGGGTTCCGGTCACGCCCAGGACGACGCTGACCCGTTCACGGTCGATCGGCTTGCCGTCGCCGCCATAGCCGGCATCTTCGAGAGCGGCCCGGGCGACCATCAGGCCGAGGAGCTGGGTTGTGTCGGTGGCGTCGAGAGTGGTCGGGGCGATCCCGAAGTCGAGTGCCGGGAAGTCGACGGGGTCGATGAAGCCACCGCGTCGGGCATAGGTCCGGTCGGGAGATTTCGGGTCGGCGTCGTGGTAGTCGTCGGGATTCCAGTGGGTTGCGGGAATCTCGCGGATCGCGTCGACCCCCTGGCAGATATTGGCCCAGTACCGGTTAAGATTTTCGGCCTTGGGGAACAAGCAACCCATCCCGATGATCGCGACGGGGACGGAACTGGTTCGATCGGCGGGATTCAAGGGACGTTTCCTCAAAGGTCGACGATCCAGAGGACAACCTGGCGGGATCAGAAAACTGGCTCGATGGGGCTCAGCGTAACGTCATAGGACAGCCCGACGCTCGATTTCCGCCAGCGGGAGCGGCGCGAGGTTGGGAATGCCCGGCGGGATGGGGACGCCCTGCGCGGCAAGGATTCGGGCGCGGGTCAGAACGGCCGCGTGATAGAGGATATTCCGGCCGACCGTGACGACCCGCCGTTCCTCGGGACGTTCGAGAAACGATCCGCGGACCCATTCGTTGAACGCCGCCATGCTCGGCCCGCACCAGACCTGGAAGTCGACCAGTCGTCCCGGGTCGCCGGCATTCGCCCAGTGCGACGACTGGCCGAGATACCAGCGGAACACCAGAGCCATCAAGTGTTTCGGGTCACGCTCGGCCCGAGCGACCTGCGACGGGTCACGCTCGAGAAAGTACGACCGGGTCTGATCCCAGATCGTTTCGAGGGGTGCCTTGAAGACGGTCTTTTCGAGGGTTGAACGGTCGGCCACGCTGATCCGGTCGATCGAGTCGACGGTCCGGTACAACTCGTGGAGTCGGGCGGCCCTCATGGCGAACATCGTCCCGCGTTTGAGGACCTGGACCTTCACCCCCATCTCGAACATGTCGGCGGCGGGGGCCATCGTGATATCCGCCTGCTGGGCCTGGCTGAGCAGTTTCCGGACGGAGTCGGACGTGCCCGACTCGACGCACGACTGGTTGACCGAGCCCACCACCAGGTAGGAGGCCCCCATCGCGAACGCCGAGGCAGCCGACCACGGGGTCGAGATCCCGCCGGCCGCACCGACCCGGGGAGCTTCCGCGAACTGATACTGACGCTGAAGTCGATCGCGGAGCGCCAGCATGGTTGGCAGGAGAACCACGAGTGCCTGGTTATCGGTATGTCCGCCCGAATCGGCCTCGGCGGTGAGGTCGTCCGCCATCGGGATCGACGACGCCCAGCCGGCCTGTTCGGTCGTGATGTCACCGGATGCGACGAGTTCCCGGAGGTACTTCTCGGGCGGAGGCGTGAGGAACTTCGAGGCGACCTCGACCCGCGAGACCTTGGCGATCACGCGGTTCGGAGTGATGACCCGGCCCGACTCGTCACGGCGGATTCCCGCGACCCGGTAGCGGACGACCGGCAAGGTCAGGTCGAGATAAGCCGAGGCTTCGACCAGTCGAACCCCTCGACGGAGGTAGAGTTCGACGACCTCGGCTTCAAGCCGGGCATCGTTGGGGCTATGGATCAGGTTGAAACCGTAAGGGCCGCCCCGCCCGAGGCTCGATTCGAGCCGATCGATGGCGGCTTCGACCTTTCGAGGCGGCAATCCGGCGGCCCCGAAGATCCCGAGCATCCCCGCCGAGCCCATGGCCTGCGCGATCTCGACCGAGCCGATCCCGTTGGCCATCGCCCCGGAAAGATAGGCGAACCGAATCCCGTGTGCTTCGCGAAAAGCGGCGTCACCGAGCTTTTCGGGGACGATCGCGGGCAGAAACGCGGTCGCTCGTCCGGCCTCGGCCGGGTCAGTGGACGGCTCAATCATGTCGAACCGGCCCGATTGCTCGACGACCAGGTAGGGGGTGCCTACCTTTTCGAGCGCCTGGCTCAACCGATCTTCGCTCCCGCTCGGAACCACCACTGCCACACCTCCGCCAGCCGCCGGGATCTGAAGTCCCCAGGTCCCGATCTTGGACCGGAAGACCTCATGATAACGAATCGCCGCCCGACCGACCATCGCCTCGCGTCGAGCCTCCGATTTTAGGATGTCGACGCCCTGGCCACTATCCCCAACTGCCCGAAGTTCCCAGGATTGTGAAATAAGGACGAAACCACGAAGGAAATCGTTGTTCGGAGCCCGGTAAGGTAAAATCGAGAGTTGCGTCGAATTGGACACCCCGCTAGACTTCTCCGACAGAGTCGGAATGTTCCGGCCCGGCGGAATTTGACCGAGTCTTGTCCGCGCCGGTTGCCTGAATGGGACCCGATGCCGGGGGCGACTCAAGAATTCCGTGCCGGTGATGTCGCGCTTCAGGGGTCGTGCCTTGTTAGTATAGGAATGGGACGTGCGAGGTCGGTTCGAACGCGCTTCGACCATCGACCCCGTCGAGATCCGGGTCCAGGGATCTCCGATCGCGAGTCACAAGGTCCGGCCGGAGTGGTCAATCGAAGGCAGTCGAGCGACCTGGTTCGCTCGCCGACGGGCCTTCGTCCCCGGCCGACAGCTCGAGGGAGAACGTCAGCGGGATGAGCCCTTCTCTAGCACTCAGCACTGAATCGACGTCACTGGCGTCGGACCCCACCTCGTCGCCGTTCATCGACCCGACGGGGGAAGCTCCGATCCGAGCCGAGCTGTTTGGCCTCGACCGGCTCGAAGCCCTGGCTCATCGACTTGCCTCGGCCGCGGTCGTCGATCCGGAAATCAAGGTTGGCGATCTGTTACTCCAGCGGTTCGCGGAGAACGGCCAGGTCCTGGTCAAGACCCACCGACGGATCGTCAACGAGGTCGACCGGCCCGAAGGTCGAGGGATCGACGCCGACTGGCTCGCCGACAATTTTCATATTGTCGAGGAAGTCCTCCGGGAGATCAAACAGGACCTTCCCAGCGGCTATTATTCCGAGCTTCCCAAGCTGGCCGTGGGTCAGGTTCGCGGCTACCCCCGGGTTTACACCCTGGCGCTGGCGCTGGTGGCTCATACGGATAGTGAACTCGACGAACCTCGGATCACCCGGTTTCTCCAGGCGTTTCAGACGGTCACGCCCCTGACGATCGGCGAACTCTGGGCGTTTCCGACGATGCTTCGGCTGGTCCTCGTCGAGAACCTCCGACGACTGGCCGAGCGGATGGTCCGGAGCTGGGACGAGTCGCGCCAGGCCGATGCCTGGGTCACCGAGCATCTCCCCCAACCAGTGGCTGACGAGGAGACGGAAATCCGGTCGGGCGAGGCGGTCGATCATAAAGCCCCCTTCCCCGCGCTGACCGACCCGATGATCGTCCGGATGGTTCGGCTGCTCCGCGATCGAGGCTCGATTGCCGCGTTGACTCTCAACCGGCTCGAATCGGAGCTGAGCGGACGGGGTGGCGACGCCAACCAGGTTCTCCGCGAGGAACACCGGCGACAGGCCGCCAACCAGGTCTCCGTTGGCAACTGCGTGATCAGCCTCCGACTGCTGTCCGTCATCGACTGGAACGTTTTCTTCGAGCAAAATAGTTCGGTCGAGGTGATCCTTCGCGACGATCCCGCCGGAGTTTACACGCGGCAAGACTTCCAGACGCGCGACCGCTATCGACGGGTGGTCGAGAAGGTTGCCCGCCGCTCGAAGGTCGGCGAGGAAGTCGTGGCCCGTCGCGTTGTCGAGTTCGCCCGGGCCGGTCTCCACGAGAGCCCCGCGCGTTCGCACGTGGGCTTTTATCTCGTCAGTCGTGGACGAGCGGCGCTCGATCGCGAGTTCGGCTACAAAGGACATTGGTCAGAACGGTTACATTCGCTCGCGGTCGGCCATCCGCTCCTGACGTATTTCGGCTCGATCACGTTGGGAATGGTCGCGCTCATCGCGCCGATGGTGGTTTATGCGTTGGCGCTGAATCCGGGAATCGGGCTCGTGGTTCTCCTGGTTCTCGCGTTGATCCTGCCGGCGAGCGATATCGCCGTCGGGATGGTGAACCACCTCGTCACGCTGCTGATGCCGCCCCGGAAACTGCCCAGGCTCGATTTCAAGACCGGAATTCCCGCCGATTGCACGACCTTCGTGGCCGTGCCCAGCATGCTGGTTCGGCTCGATAGCGCGGCGACCTTGCTGGAACGGCTCGAAATCACTTACCTCGCCAATCCCGACCCGCATCTGCGATTTGCCTTGTTGACCGACTTCGCCGATGCCAAGGAAGAGTCGCGACCCGAAGACGACAGCTACATCCTGGCGGCGCTCGACGGAGTCCGGGCGCTCAACGATCGCTACGCGGCCGGCGGTCCCGATCGCTTCTTCCTGTTCCATCGCCGACGGACCTGGAACCCGATTCAGGGCTGCTGGATGGGTTGGGAACGAAAGCGAGGCAAGCTCTCGGAGTTCAACCGACTCCTCCGGGGAGACCGCGACACCAACTACGTGATCCAGAGCACCGACCCGGCCCTGTTGCCGCGAATCCGGTTCGTCATCACGCTCGACGCCGACACGATCCTGCCGAAGGAAACGGCCAAACGACTGGTCGGTACGATGGCGCATCCGCTCAACGCGCCTCGGTTCGACGCGGCTCAGGGCCGCGTCGTCGAGGGGCACGGAGTCTTGCAACCACGGGTCAGCTACCACTTGTTTGCCGCCACCCGGTCCCGTTTCGCCGGTTTGCTGGCCTCGTCGGCGGGAATCGACCCGTATTCGAACGCCGTGTCCGACATTTACATGGACCTGTTCGAGTCGGGTAGCTTCACCGGCAAGGGGATCTACGACGTTGATGCGTTCGAAGCCGCCAACGGCCACGCCTTCCCCGATAACCAGATCCTCTCGCACGACCTGATCGAAGGGAACTACGCCCGCTGCGGCCTGGTGACCGATGTCGAGCTTTTCGACGACTTCCCGCCGCGCTACCATGCCTATGCGCTCCGCGAACATCGCTGGGCTCGCGGCGACTGGCAACTGCTGCCGTGGCTCGGCAGAACGGTGCCGACCTCGACGGGACCGAGGCCCAATCCGCTGCCGCTCCTGGAGCGCTGGAAGATTCTCGACAACTTGCGGCGGAGCCTGGTTCCCCCCTCGTTGGTGATCCTGCTCGTTCTGGGCTGGACGATTCTTCCCGGTTCGCCGTGGCTCTGGACGTTCGTGGCGCTGGCTGTTCCGGCCTTGCCGATTGTCCAGCTTCTGCTCGGGACGGCCTACAGCGCGATCCGTGGCGGCTCGCTCGCGCCGGTCGCCGCGATCGGCCATTACCTGCCGCCGACGGCCGGGCAATCGCTTCTCTGGATCGCCTTCCTGGCCGACCAGGCCCGGCGACTGACCGACGCGATCGTCCGGACGCTCCATCGTCTGTTCATCTCGCACCGGCGACTTCTGGAATGGGAGACCGCCGCCGCGACCGAGCACCGGCTCGGCACCGGTCTGGCCAACTTCATCCGGACGATGTGGCCCTCTCCGGCCTGGGCTGTTGCCATCGGCGTGCTGGTCGCGTTCGTCCGCCCTTCGGCGCTCTGGGCGGCCTCGCCTGTCTTGCTGGCCTGGTTCATTGCTCCCGTGGTCGCGTTCTGGATCAGCCGACCGCGACGCGCCGCCGAGTCTCCTCTCAATAGTATTGAACGCGCCGAACTTCGACGGATCGCCCGCAAGACCTGGCACTTTTTCGAGACGTTTGTCGGCGACGAAGACCACTGGCTTCCGCCCGACAATTACCAGGAAGACTCGATCGGCTCGGGAGGTCGCGTCGCGCATCGGACCTCGCCGACCAACAAGGGGATGCTCCTGCTCTCGACGCTCGCCGCGCACGACTTCGGCTACCTGAGCCTGAAGACGTTGCTCGACCGGCTCGAAAAGACGTTTGACACGTTTGACCGGATGGAAAAGCACGAGGGGCATTTCTACAACTGGTACAACACCCAGACTCTCCGGACCTTGCCGCCGCCTTACGTCTCGACGGTGGACAGCGGAAATCTTCTGGGCTGTCTGGTGACGCTCAAGCAAGGAATGCGCGAGAAGCCCGCCGAGCTGATCCCGAACGCGACTCTGCTCGACGGACTGGCCGACACGCTGGCGGTGCTGGTTGGCGACGTCAAAACGTATCGGCCCGCGAAGGCTGCCGAGGAATACAAGGCCTTCGACGATGGAGTGGCCTCGATCCAGAACAGCCTGGCCGGTCCGCCGGAAAACCTGGAAGACTGGGATAGCAAGCTCCGACAGCTCTCGATGGATGCCGTCCGGCTGATCGCGCTGGTCCGGCCGCTTCCGGGTGCTGGTCCTGCGGTGCACGAGCGCTGGGAATCCTATGCTCGGAGGTTTTCGGTCCTCGTCAACGAGCGGCTTCAGGAACTTGAGACGGTGGCTCCGTGGAGTCAGTCGCTCCGGCTGGCCGAGGATAACCCGCTCCGGATCGCCTGCCGGCGTTCTCCCTCGCTCGACGAAGCCTGGCGGACGATCCACGACCGGCTTGCTCAGCCGCTCAGCCTGGCGGAAATTGGCCCTCGAACCGAGTGGGCTCTGGCCGAACTCCTCAAACTCGAAGCCTTGATCGCGGACGAAAACGCTCCGGGCGACTCGACCAGGGCTGGGGCGACCGAGTTCCTGCATGAGCTGGCGAGTCAGGTCCGGTCGTCGATCGGTCCCGACCTGAAAGCGCGTTGCGACTCCCTGGCCGAACGTGCCGATCGACTGGGCACCGGGATGGACTTCAAGTTCCTCTATAAGGAAGATCGCCACCTGTTCTCGATCGGTCAGAACATGACGACCGAGCGGCTCGACGCTTCGTGCTACGACCTGATGGCGTCGGAGGCGTGCCTGTCGAGCTTCCTGGCGATTGCCCGAGGGGATGCGCCTCGGCGGCACTGGTTCCAGCTCGGTCGGCCGTTCATCGAGGCGGCGGACCGGATCGGCCTGCTCTCCTGGGGCGGGTCGATGTTCGAGTATCTGATGCCTCGCCTGATGATCCGACCGCTTGAAGGGACGCTCCTCGACCAGGCGCACCGGACCGCCGTGGCCCGACAGATGGAATATGGTCGCCAGCAAGGTGTCCCCTGGGGGATCTCCGAATCGGCCTACGCCGCCTTTACTGCCGATGGCGACTACCATTATCAGTCGTTCGGCACTCCGGGCTTGGGCCTGAAACGGGACATCGGCAACGACCTGGTGATCACGCCTTACGCGACGGCGCTGGCGGTCGCGGTCCGGCCTCGCGAGGCCCTGGAAAACTTCCGGAAGCTGGCCGCCGAAGGGGCCGAGGGACGCTATGGATTCCACGAGGCCGTCGACTTCACCAAGGATCGCCTTCCCAAAGGAAAGCGTTCGAACGTCGTCCGGTCGTACATGGCCCACCATCACGGGATGAGCCTGGTCGCTCTGTCCAACGCCTTGCTCGACGAACCAATGCCGCGCCGGTTTCATGCCGAGCCGATGATTCGCTCGGTCGAACTTCTGCTTCAGGAACGAGTTCCGCGCGACGCGCCGATTATCGAGCCATCGGAATCCGAGCCCCCTTCGACGTCGGAGTCCAAGATGGAACGAGCGACGGTTCCGCTGATGAGCCGGCGACTGAGCACGCCCGCCACGCCGTATCCGCGGACGCACTTGCTCTCCAACAGCCAGTACGGCGTCATGCTCACCAACTCCGGCGCCGGCTTCAGCACGTGCCGGGGTCTCGACGTGACCCGCTGGCGCGAGGACGCGACTCGCGACTCGCACGGCCTTTTCCTCTATATCAAGGACATCGGGTCGGAATTGCTCTGGTCGAGCGGCTATCAACCGACCTGCAAGGCCGCCGATCATTACGAGGCCATCTTCTCGGCCGACAAGGTCGCGTTCCGCCGCCTCGATGCGTCGATCGAGACCGTGACCGAGATCACCGTCTCCCCCGAAGCTCGCGCCGAGATTCGTCGAGTCACCTTGACCAATCACGATACGAGAGTCCGCGAGCTGGAACTGACCAGCTATGCCGAGGTTGTCTTGATGGCCCACGGCGGCGACGTCAGCCACCCGGCGTTCGGCAAACTGTTCCTGGAAACCGAGTGGGTCGCCGGATCGCAATCGCTGATCTGCCGACGCCGCCCCCGATCGCTCGACCAGGTCCCGATCTACGCGGTCCACGTCACGGCCAGTGATTCCGAATCGACGGCGGCGATCCAGTACGAAACCGATCGGGCTCGATTCCTTGGGCGTGGCCGATCCCCCGCCGATCCGGTGGCTCTCGATCCTGGAGCGGTCCTGTCGGGAACCACGGGCGCAGTCCTCGACCCGGTGCTCAGTCTCCGCCGTCGGGTCCGGCTCGAACCGGGGGCCTCCGCCGTCGTCGCCTTCACCACGGCCGTCGCCGACTCACGCGAGGAAGCGCTGACGCTCGCGGATCATTATCACGAGACCTCGGCCATCGCCCGGGCGTTCGAGCTGGCGTGGGCCCATACCCAGGTGGAGCATCGACACCGGAACTGGTCGGCTCAGGATGCCCACCTGTTCCAGCGTCTCGCCTCTCACGTCCTCTATGCCAGCGCCAGTCTTCGGGCCGACCCATCGATCCTCGTCCGGAACCGCAAGGGGCAGCCGGGTCTCTGGTCTTACGGGATCTCGGGCGACAAGCCCATCGTCGTAGCCTTTATTCGCGACTTCGAGGAACTGGCTCTCGCCAACCTTCTGCTCGTGGCTCACACTTACCTTCGGCTCAAGGGGCTGGAGCTGGATCTGGTGATCCTGGGCGGCCAGGCGGGGACCGAATTCGAAGAGCTTCATCTCCATCTCCTCGACCTGGTCCGAGGGTCCGACTCGCGCGATCTGATCGACAAACCAGGCGGAGTATTTGTCCGGAAGCTGAGCCTGATCCCGGAAGAGGACCGCGTGCTCCTTCAGTCGTATGCCCGGGTTGTGCTTTATGGCGAAAAAGGCTCGCTCGCCGGTCAACTCGACCGGATCGAAAAGCCCCGTAACTTGCCCGAGACCTTCGTCCCGCTCAATCCCCCCGCCGAGCATGGGCCAACCCAGGTTCTCCAAACGCCGGAACTACAATTCGACAACGGGACCGGCGGATTCCGCGCCGACGGGACCGAATACGTGGTGATGATCCCGGTCTCCCCGCGACCGGATATCCGTCGGAACGGCAAGGCGGACCGCCAGAATCTGCCGCGACCGGTCCTCCCGCCCGCCCCCTGGGTCAACGTGGTCGCCAATCCCAACTTCGGCTTCATCGCTTCCGAATCGGGTTCGGGCTATTGCTGGGCGGGCAACAGCCAGATGAATCGGCTCACCCCCTGGAGCAACGATCCGGTCACCGACCCGCCCGGCGAGGTCCTTTACCTTCGCGACGAGGAAACCGGTGAGTTCTGGTGCCCGACGCCGCAGCCGATTCCTTCGAGCGAGCCGACGCTGGTCCGTCACGGCCAGGGGTACACCGTCTACGAGCGAACCGTTTCGGGACTCTCCCACGAGTTGACCCTACTTGTCTCGATTCACGACCCGGTCAAGGTGATCCACCTCAACCTGACAAATCACGGCGAACGTCCTCGGAAACTCTCGGCCACCTACTACGCCGAATGGGTCCTGGGAACAACCCGCGACCAGGCCGCCATGCAGGTCATCACCGAACTTGACCCGGAGACCGGCGCGATCCTGGCGCGGAACCCGTTCCAACCCGACTTTTCGACCCAGATCGCCTTCCTCGATGCCGGGCGGACTCCGAAGACCGTGACCGGTGATCGGAACGAGTTCCTCGGGCGGAACGGCTCGCTCGCCGACCCTGCCGCGCTGGGACGGGTCGGCCTGGGAGGGACCTTTGGCGCGGCCCTTGATCCGTGCGGAGCCGTCCAGGTCGCGGTGGAAATCGCGCCGGGAGCCACCGAAGTCGTGACTTTCGTGATCGGCCAGGCACCGACGATCGAGGAGGCCCGACGCGTCCTGACGCTGCACCGTGATCCCGCCCGGTTCTCGACAACCTGGACTGAAGTGAAGGAACAGTGGGACTCGATCCTCGGCGCGGTTCAGGTCCGGACGCCCGACCTGGGAATGAACCTGGTCGTCAACCGCTGGCTGCTCTATCAGGCGCTCAGTTGTCGG